>NZ_JBHRWK010000150.1:0-17173 GCF_042647925.1 Amycolatopsis speibonae | reverse complement strand
GGATACCCCACAGCAACACCAAGCCGCTCCTGCAAACCGACCGCCAACCGATCCAGAGCACCATCACCGGTCTCACACGCGAACAACCGGACCGGTTCACCACCCCACCCCGAACCCCGCACCGCCCGCTCGATCACCTCCAGATCACGAACACCGTGATCCAGCAACACCACCCCATGCACACCGGCTTCCTTTAGCAGCAACGCCGCCGCATCCCTCAACTCCGAACCCACACCACCGATGATCACCCCCACAGGCGCCACCATCACGTCATCGTGAACAGACGGCACACCACCCAACACCCCCTCCCCCCGCGGCCACATCACCTCACCCACCAACGCGTGTGAAAGAGCGTCAGCAGAAACCGGCCCCCGCTCATCGCCGTCGTACCGATACAGCTCCCAAGCGACCAGGTCGACCGCGGCCCGGTACCGCGATCGGTGGGCGCGGTCGACCCAAGACAGCGCCTCGACGAACGCCCGGGGGGCCTGGTGCCGGCGATTCACGATTTCCCGTGCCCGCGCGAACACCGGATCCGACTGCTCGAGCCCGGCCAGCCCGGCCCGTGCTCGCGCCAGCTCTTCCGCCCGGCGTGGCAGCGGATTCGCCGGATCGGTGAAGACCTCGGGTCCGAACAGCCCGACGGCCGGCCGTTGGCCCGACACTCGAAGCTGCACCGTGCCCACCGATCGGTCTCCCGACGGTGCGATCGCGGACACCTTCATCCGCGACAAGAGCTCCTTGGCGGAGATACCCGCCGCACCCGGTGGATAGGCGCTCAGCCGGTTCCGCACCACGGACTTCACCAGCGACCACACCCGGCCGGGAGCGGCTGACCCTGGTGGCACGACAACACCGCCCTGCAAAGAAGGCTCGTGCCCCGGCCGCGCGGCCACCGCGGCGTCGACAAAACCCTCCACCATCAACTCGACATCCCGGCGCTGGGAACCGTTCAACCGGCCCGAACCGTCCAGGTGCCCGCTCCACGTCGCGCGAGCGCGTCCGGCGACTGGTTCGGCAAGCGTGACCGCATCGCTTTCGCTGTCCGAGAAGAAGGTCCGGCCGACAGCGTCGGAGTCGGAATCGCCGATGCCGTTCACGCGCGTGCCCTTGCCCGCGGCCGAATCCTCGGCCGAGTCGTCCAGCCGCGCTCCGACGGCTTCCGCCGCCGTCACGCCAGGGGTCTCCACCTCGTCGGCCAGCTCCTGCGCCAGGCCCCTGAGCATGCCCGCGGCGTCGGCCAGGCTCTCTCCCGAGAGGTGGTGATTCACACGTTCCGCGGTCATGATGGTGTGCAAGATCCCGTGCAGTTCCACGGCTTCCGGCCCGTGGGCCGCCAGCTCCGGGAAATACTCCGACAACACTTGCCGCGCTTCGCCGGCGAAGCCGCCGACGACCTTCCCTGTCACCTGTGCCGTCTCAAGCAGCGCTCGCGCCCAGTCCGACTTCCGCCGCACCCAGTCCGGCAAAGACTTCCTCGGCTCTCCGTCGACGGGCTCCGACTCGCGGCCGGCCGAGGCGTCCTTGCCGGCAAGGCCTGCCGCCAAAGAGCCCCCCTGCTCGCGCAATCCCGCGTTGAGCTCCGCCAGCTCGCTTTCCAAAACCCCCTTGGCACTCAGCCACGCCGCTCGGGCCACATCGGCGGCGCGGACCGCCTCGGTCAGGCCGGCGCGCGCCTGGGCGTGCTCTTCGGCGGCCGCGTCGAGCTTTTCCTCTTCCGCGGCCAGCCTCGCGGCCAGGTTCCTGCTTCGTTCTCGCGCTTCGTCACGCGGGCCGGCCTCAACCGCTTGAAGCGCGGTGACACTCGCGGTCACCCGCGCCCGCTGCGCGGCGACCTGCGGATCGAGCTGGGTGTCACCCGGCACACCGGCCGCCTCCCGAAGCCGATGCGTGACCTCCTGAAGGTCGAACCACTTCTGATCGGCTTCACCCTGCTTCCGGTGAAGGATCGTCTCCTTGGCCCGCCACAACGCGGCCGCCCTCGAAACGCTGTCCTGGGCTTGCGCCGCCTTGTCCGGAAGCGGCGCGCCCAACATCTTGGCCAGGTCGGCGTTGATCACGCGGGGCAAGGCCGAGGAGGGAAGCTGGACGACCACCGCACTGGTGACACCGTCGACGTCGGCCACGATCAGATGCTCGGTGTCGACCTTGGTCAATCCACTCCGGCCGGTGTCCTGCAGGGTGACCGAGCGCAGACCCGTGGTGGCACCGGCGACCTGGTGGATCGCCGCCGCCGCATGGGTTTGGGCGCCGCCGGGAATGTGCAGGTTGCCGTCCCCGTCATGGATGCCACCGTCACCACCGATCAGTTGCCCCCCGGCGGCACCGGAACGCCCCGTGTCGGAGGTGAAGCTTTCCAGTGACTGCGCGGACTGATCGAAACGGAAATTGTCGCTCAAGCCGGTGATCCGGGCCCCGGACAGCCGGGAATAGATCTTGACCTTCGCTTCCTGGCCACCGGCGAGCGACATGCTGTACAGCTCCGGCAACGGCAGCGAAGCCGCGGACGTCTTCGCCAGATTGGCGCGGATGACCGCGTTGGTCACCGACAGGGCGAGCGTGTTCATCGCGCCTGTTTCGCTGTTGGTCAGCCCCGCCTTCGCACCGGCGCCCTTGATCGCTTGGACGACGCCTTCCCGGATGTCCGCGGCTCCGCGAAAACCCTCCACGCGCGCATCCGCGGGAAGTTTCAAACCCTCGCTCTGCCATTCCTTCACGCTGGCGTCGGTATGCCGTCCGAGCGGGATCGTCGAACTCTCGTGTACCTGGCCCTTCCCGCCGCCGACCTTCTGATCATCGGCGTTGGCCCGGATCGTGATCCGGCCGGTGAGCCCGCTCGACGCGATCTCGCGGCCTCCCTTCTCGACCTTCAAATCCCACCTCAGCCGGACCCGGTACCGGGCGCTGGGGCCGGACCCCACGGTCGCGCGGGTCGTGGCGAGCCCCGAGCCGGCGACCCGACGGTCGGCACGCTCATGTGTGCCGCCCACCCCCGCCGAGCCGCCCATCGCGCCGCCGCCGTTGGGAGCACCGGTGGAGAACAAGGACCGCCAGCCGGGACGGACCCACCCGCTCCTCGATTTCGATCGCTCTTCGAGAGCCTTGGTCGGGGCCGAGTTGCTGATCACATTCTCGATCAGGGCGCCGTCGTTCTCGTAATCGTCGAACTCGACGGTTTCCACGGTGGCTTCGAGGAGCACGTTGTAATCGTCCGACCACAGCACTCCCGGCTTGTGGATGCGCAAGGGCAAGCCACCGTCCAGCGCGTTGTCGAGCAACGAAGTCGCGGTCGTGCCGTCGATCAGAGCACCCAGCCGCTCGGCGTTGCCCATCGCGTCGTCCAGCACGGACTTCGGGATCAGGTCCCGGTCCTTGCCACTGAGATCGGCGCGCAGGGCGGGCAGCAGGTGGGTAAGGTCAAGCGAGCCCTCGACAACGTAAGCGCCGAGCGAACCCGAGGAGCCGAGCGCCAGTTCCGGCGTGCCGAGCTTCGGCGCCGTCTCCCGTGGTTCAGCAGGGGGAAGCAGCCCTTGTGCTCTCGCCTGCCGCTCGCTCATCCAGAGGAAGAGTGAACCCGGCATGAACTTGTCGGCTCCGGCGGTGGAGACCACACCGTCCTTGATTACTTTCTGCCGACTTTCGGCAACCATCCGCGTGCGGACGTCGTAACGGACGAGCACCCGGCGGCTGTGCGCCGACGCCTTGTCCTTGCGGTCGACCATGACGGTCTGCTCACGCGACCCGCCTCGTCTGCGACCCCAGAACTTGGCCGAGGCACCCAGCGCGAATCGTCCCCCCACCTCCGACGCCGAAGTCGCGTCAGGTGCGAAGAAGTTCACATTCGCGCCTGCCCCCAACGCCTTCACCCGATAGGACTCCGACGTCGCCTTGGTCCCGCCACTGAAGGTCACCTTGTCGCGACCGGTGTCGGCAACCTTCACCACCAGTGGCTCGGTCAACTCCATCCGCATGCCAAGGGCACCGATTCGTTTCGAGGTACGACGCCCGTAGCTGAGGCCGTTACGCCGGAACACCGGTGTCGACGAGGACTTGAGCAGTGACCACAGCGTTTCGGGGGCGAACCACTGATGCACGAGCTGGTGGCCGTCGCTTCCCGGGAGCACCAGCACCTCGTCGTCGTTCGTGGCGCGGTTGGCCAGGTCGACGGCGAGTTCACCCAGTTCTCCGGCGTGGGCGAAAGCCTCCACGTAGAGGAATTCCGGCATGGCGGTGGCCGTCGAGGACAGCTCGTCGATAGCAGGCGTCTGCCCGGAACCGAGGTGAACGACACTCGATCGCCCAGGGGCGAACCTCGACGGATCGGTCTTGTGGACCACGGAATCGCTTACCCACAGCTCGGTCTGCCCGGTCACCGGAGACAGGGGTACCTCGGCGCCGGGCTGGGACCCCGCTATGGCGCGCACGTCCGGTGTCGACCGGAAGGGCGATCCGGGGGTCAGCCGCCGCACCCAGCCGCGAGGACGCCGATGGCTGACGATCTCGATGTCGAACGTGATGCCGTGGCTGAACACCTGGGAGTGCTCGGTGCCGACCTGTTCGATGGTCAAGGCGCTACGGGCCGCCCCCGTGTTCTTCCACGACCTGCCGTCGGCAAAACTGACCGGCATCGCCGCGAAGTTGACGACACCACCGATGTCCGTCCCATCGCTGAAACCGAACCTCCCGCGTGCCTCCGGCCCGCCGCCCCAGCCCCGATTCACGCTCGCGCCGCCGGCGACGGCAGTACCCGCTGTCTGGACCCCGACCACCGCGCGCCCGTCCACCTGCCCGAGGTGACGACCGCCGTCGAGCGTGCCCTTGACCCGCACACTGATGAACTCGTTGTAGAAGAAGCCGCGCCGTTTGAGTTGGGTGAAGACACCCGGTCCGAGCAGGCTGTCCAACCGGTTCATCAAAGAGGTTACCGAGTACTTCGACGCCAGCTTCCGCTGATTCGAGAGGCGTTCCTCCATCACGTCGCCGGAGCCGCGGGTCGTCTTCGCCTCCGGGCTGCTCCATTCGGGCAGCAGATCCCTCAGGCCCGAAGCACGTCGCAACGCCTCTTCGATGCGGGGCAGGACGTCCGCGGCTCCCCGCGTGACGCCGGCGCGGACGTGCCCACCGGCCGCCGCGGCCGCCAGGTAAGGAGGTTCGAAGCGCGGCCCCACGTCGATGAAACGCTTCTCGTAGCCCGGGGGAACCGGCAGGTCTTCGGCCGCCGCCTCATGGAGGTCCAACCGGACGTACTTCGTGACGGGCTCCTTCACCCATTCGCCGTGCGAGGTCTGCACCGCGAGCTCCCCCGTCACGCGAAAGCGGCCGACGTCACCGTGGACGTACATGCTGGTCCCCGTGGTGGCCGACCGCCCTGCGACGGCGGAGTCGGAAATGCTCGCGCCGACGTTTCCGGTCGCCCCGCCGTACCCCATCGCGACGCCGGGCACTCCCCCGCCACCGCCGACGCCGACGAAGGCATCCGGCCCGGCCTTCGACGTGAACGTGACCGATTCCTCGGTTGTCACCGTGTCCTGCGTACGGGATTCGGCATCGGCGGACACCACACCGATGAACTCCACATCGTGCGGCCGGAATTCCATCCGAGCGCCTTCACGGTAGGCGCCATGAGGGCTCACCAGGTCAGCGGAAGGCACGGCCTCGCCCGGCCACATCTTCCTGGAAAGCGAGCGAACGTTCGCGGAGGACACGAATTCTCGCAGGGCCGCCCGGCCGGGAGCCGCCAGGCCGGTCACCGACGGATGAACGTTGCGCTGGACCTTGTCGAACAGGGCCGACTCGTCGAGGTGTACCGCTTCGACCGCCAGGTACCCGATCCTCTTTTCCCAGCCGAGGGAAGGCTCTCCCCGCGAAACTCCGTCCGGCTCGGTGATCTTGCTGACCGAGTCCGGAAGGAGCAGGTTGACCTCGCCGGTGGTAGTGCCTCCGGTGACACCGCCGTCATCACCGGTGAGAGTGATGTAGTAGGTCACGGGTACCTTCGCGCTCAACGCTTCACTCTTGGGCAGCCAGATGGCCTGCGCGTTCGCGGACTCGTCGAAAGTGCGCACCCCGACCGGCCGGGCCAGCCGCGCTCCGAAACCGGCGATGAACGGGATGCCGGCGCTCAGCAGCGAGATCGTGGAAAGCCCGAGCCGATAAAAGGAATTGCCCGCACGGGACAGCGTGTGGCCGAGGACGTGCTGGTCCCGTACTTCGCGGACGGCCCTGAAGGGCTCCCGCTTGCCTCCGCCGGGCGTCGCGGCGTCGAGGTCCATCACAGCGACGACATGCGCCTCGAACCACTTCTTCCCGACCCGGACCGGGAAGCGCCGTCCGCCCTGCATTCGGCCGTTCGGTGTTTCAGCCGGATTCGGCCCCAGGAAGGTCTCGAACCTCGCGCGGTTCAGCCTCCCGACGATGGCGTTGACGCCCTCCGGCTTCTCGTCGCCGAACGGTGCCAGCATCTCGGTGATGCGTTCGCCGACCTTGTCGCGCCCCGGCACCTCTGTCACCACGACCAGGCCCAGTGCCTTGCCGTCGCGGGCGTATTCCGGCAAGGCCTCCCGGAACGACGGACCCGCCTTGTTCGTTCCCGGGGTCGACGGCGCACCGTTTCCCCGCCCGTGCCCGGGTTCCGATTCGTCTTCCTCGGGAATCGTGTCCAGCCGGCCGGATTGCCTCGTGTCCGGATGCGAAATCCCGGCCGCGGCGCCTTCCTCGCTTGTCCTGGCCCAGATCTCGATGACCGGATTCCCGGCGCCGGGGACGACCTCGGGTGCGTTCGTCAGGCCGAGCGCCGCGACTCCGGTCTCTCCGTGCCGCAGCGTGGCGCCGGAAAGCGACATCTGTGCCTGGTAGGCCGCCTCGTCAAGGGCAGGCACGACCAGCGTCTGGTAGATCGTCTCGGCTTCATCACCGAAGACGCGGGCCAGCACCTCGGCGCCCGGGTTGTCGAGGAGGAACTGGGCCACGTCGTGGGCTTGGTTTTGGAGTTCGGCACCCCCGTCCCGGTTTCCGGAAGACAGTTCAACGCGCAGGAGACGCTGTCCGCCGGCCAACGCCGGAGCGGTGATGGGTGCGTCTCTCCCGTCGACTTCTTCTGGCAGGGCGTAAAGGGAGTCCACATCGGACAAGGAGTCCAAAGTGGACACGGCCTCCTCCCAGATCGGGGGAAGACCGGCTTCGTCGGCGGCGTCCGCGGCCGGAAGCCGGCCGGCGTTCTCGTCGACCCAGATCTCGACGACCGTGTCCCCGGTGCCGGGGACGATCTCGGGCTCGGTCGCCAGGCCGAGTTCGTTCCGCCCGAGCCGCTGCGCCGGGGGAACGGACAGCTGCGCGAGGTTGACGAAGGAGTCCAGTTTCGGCATGACCACGGCGGTGAAATCGCCCGAGGCGGTCTCGGGATCGCCGATCACGCGATAGCGCACCTGGGGAGCACCGTCTTCGTCTCGCGCGGCAAGGAGGTCCCGTGCGAGCTGGGAAAGCGGCTTCCAGTGTTCGATCGGCACGGCCTGGGTGCCCGCCGGCAGCTCCATCCGGACCACCCGTCGCCCGCCGTGCAGGGCCGGATCCGCTTGGGCGGCACCGAGAGCGGTGTCGTACTCGTGCTTCGCCTTCCAGAACTTCGCCGCGGCGCGTCGTTCGAAGGCGGTCTCGCTGACGGCGCCCGTGGGGTTCTTGGCCGCCACCGCCCTGGCCTTCCCCCGGGCCGCGGTCCATTCCCGGTCGCGTGCGGCCAGCTCGAGGACGCTGTTCTTCAGTGCTACGGGCAGCCGGTGGTTCTGGTCCTTTCGGCGGACGTGGTAGCCCTTGTCGTAGTCGACGTCGGCCACCTGCGTCGAGCGGCGGGCGAACGGGCCGGTCGAGACGGGCTCGGCCACCAACCGGAACCGCGTGGGGTAGGACCAGGTGCTGGTGATGGGATCAGCCGCGGCAGGAGACCCGGGCTTCGCCGGCGCCTTGTCTCCCGACAGCTTGGCCCCTTCGTGCTCGTGGCCTTCGCCGACGGCGCCGTGGGTCTCGAACCCGAAGAACAAGGCACTCAGGGCGCCGAACGTCTGGCGGCCGTCCTCATAGGTCGTGTGCCCTGGAGCCTGCGGGACGCCCGCGCCCATGACGGGCAGCGTCACGGCCGCTTGGACGGTCTCAGTGCCACCGCTGAATTCCTCGGTCCGGGTGGAATCGGTTTGCCCGTTCACCGTGATCCGGCCACTGGCGTTCTCGAGTGCGCCGGGGCCGTCGAGCATGGCGTGCAACGTCAACTTCACGCCCAGCTCCGCGGGAATGATCAGTTCGGTGCCGGTGGCGTCGTCGGTTTCCGGCAGGACGGCTTCGGCGGGCAGCGTCGAGGCGCTGCCGGCTCCGAAATGCGACGGCGCCAAGGCGTTCAACTGGCTGGGAGTGAGCTGATCACGCAGCAGCGCCAACGTCCGGGAGCCCAGCTTGTTCCCTGTCGCGGCCTCCAGCACGGCCTGGGCGGCATCACGCAAGGCTTCGACCTGGCCGTCGAAATGAGTGATCCGGTAGTCCGCGGGGTCGGCCGGGAGTTTCGCGGCGCCGGCGGGTCGGCGCCAGTTGTCGAGAGCATCCTTGGTGGCCTCGGATGCCGGGCGCCGGGTGACCATGCCTTCATGAGGAAGATCGTCGCCAGTGCCCTGGTCTTCGACCGCGGACCGAGTACGTACCGTGCGTTCGGTGGATATATCGGCGATGCGCTCGCCGTGCCGTTCGAAGCGGATATCGAAATCCAGCTCGACGCTGCGCTCGGCCAAGGCTCCGCTGACCGTCTCGGACCGCATCGAATCCGCGGTGCGGCTGGTGGAGCGGCTTCTGAACTGGCTCAGCCACTCAAGGACGTGTCCGACGCCGTATCCGAGTCTGGCGGCGGGCGCACCATGCTCGCCGGGATCGCGCTGTGCTTCCTGTACGTCGGATTCCGATTGGAACATCCCGGCCGGGGCCGA
Organism: Amycolatopsis speibonae; assembly: GCF_042647925.1. Lineage (NCBI taxonomy): Bacteria > Bacillati > Actinomycetota > Actinomycetes > Pseudonocardiales > Pseudonocardiaceae > Amycolatopsis > Amycolatopsis speibonae. Next base: position 8,213 of record NZ_JBHRWK010000150.1, on the reverse strand, counting down.
GTCCGTCACCAGTTCGACGAAGTTCCGCTTCGCGGTGCGACCCGCCTCCGCCCACACCGACGCCACCGAGATCTTGGTGAGCTCGCCGTGCACGACACCGACGGGCTTCGGCTCGCTCTTCGGCTTGACATCGACGACGAGATGATAAGTCTCCCCGCTGAGCTTGTTCTCGAGCCGCAGGCCGGCGCTGGCGCCACCGTTGGCCAGATCGGCCATCGACGCCTGGAAGTTGGACAGGAACCGCACGATCGCACGGTGGTTGTCGTGTCCGGTGTCGGACGCCGCGCTGTTCAGCAGCTGATCGGTCTTCTCCTTGGAGAGCGCACTCTCCAGCCGTGCGTAAAGCCCGGTGGTGTTACCCGTCTCGTCCGGTTCGTCGGCCTCGTACAGCTGACCGGTGAGATCCACCGGCTCGCTGATCCCGGCAGCCCAGTTCGAGCCGCCGAGGCTCTGGCCCTCGGGGACTTCGCCGATGTGCCCGACAGACTGGGGCACCGCCGGAGCGGGACTCACGAGGCCGCGGCGAGCGTCTTCGGCAGCCTGCTGGATCCGCACCTCGTGCAGTTGCTCGTCGGTCAGCAGGACCCTCACCGACCGCGGCAGCTCGGACCGATGCGCGGCCGTCTTGGCGGGCCGGGTGCGGCGGAAGTGCCATCGGTCGAGAAGACCACGCCTGCCCGTTTCGACCGAAACAGTCGTCTCGAGCGTGGCCTCGACCACGTGGACGCGGCGCGGTTCGAGGGTCTGCGAAGTGTTCGTCGAAACCTGAGTCTTGCGGCTCAGGCGCTTGCTGATGCTGGTACGCCAGAGATTCAGCTCCGTGCGGGCCAGCCCCACACCCCGTATCACCGTTCCAGGCGAATGTGCCGCGCCTTCGCTGAGGGCGGAGATCGCGGGTTCGATCTCGTTCGTGAACCCCCAGCCGCGCTCGTTGTCGGACGAGGTCGAAGTCGAAGTTCCCGCATCCTGCTTCGGCTGCTGCCAGACGGTTTCCAGCACTTCGGGGTCACGAAGCCGGTAGGACACTCCCACCGCGCCGATCCGGGTCGCACTCCGTCGCTTCCACCGCAAGCCGTCGATCCGCGCCGGACGGTTGAACACCCGCGGGTCCGAGCGCATGGTCTCGGCCGAGATCGCCTGGTCGATCAGAGCGGAGTTCTCGCCGTCCCGGTACTTCCAGATCGGGTCGCCCGACGCGCGTTTGAGCTCCTTCCTGATTTGCTTGCGCACGTGGTCCAGCCCGCTCACCGAAAGCACCTGGACACCGTCGAGCGCACGCGAAGTGCCGGTTCGGAGATAGTCGGCCATGTTGAGCGGTTTTGACGGCAGCCGGGTTCCTCCGGTCACCGACACCGACCGCAAGGCATTCCGTTCCGTCTCGGTCAGCTCGAGTACGACGTCGGCGACGATCGTACGGGGCGCACGTCCGTCCGCGGCCGCCCGCGAGTCGATGATGGGCAGGCGGTGATCCTCGGGAACGTGCCTGCCCGGCTTGCCGACACTGAGTCCTCGGACGAGATCGTTGTACCGGGACCAGTACGAACCCGAGACCTTCAATTCGACTTTCGCCGCGTAGCGGTATTTCGGTTCCGGGACGACCGCACCGGACTCGTCCAGTTCCGAGCCCGCGGTACCGCCTGTGGCCAGCTCGGTGTCTCTCGCTCGTCCGGTGGTCTTGGTCCTGGTGAAAGTCATCGTGTGCGTGCTGGTCAGCAGGCCGGTGTTGGCTGCCAGCGCCGCGTAGATCCGGGCACGGACCCCGGCGGTGAGACTCCAGCCGCTGGTGGCGGTGTCCCCACCGCGCTCCGCGGCGCTCAACGTCACGATGCCCGTGCCGCCCTTGGCCGGCCCCAACGGCTCTCCCAGCGGGGTCAGCAATCGGGCATCGATCTGGAATCCCGTGTGGTAGTCATGTGCCCGGCCGGGCTCGGGTGCCAACTCGAGGAACTGTGGTGACTGGTCGAAGAGCAGGTCAGGCAATCGCCGAGCGAGGTTGTCCGCCGACACCGCCATGTCGATGGTGTCCCAGCGTCCGAGCTGGCGCTCCAGCTTGCCGGTCAAGCCCTTCTTGAGTTTCGGGTCGCTGAACGGGCTCGCGAGCCCCGCGTCACGCCACGCCCATCGATTGTGCCCGGGGATCGTCTTCGCCGAGTCGTGGAGGATCGTCTTGAGACGGTCGCTGGCATCGCTCAGTTTCAGCGGCGCTCCCGCAGTGCCGGTACCCGGGCCGGAAAGCCCCTTCTCCGAGCCGCCGGCGATTTCAGCGGGCAGAAGACCGGCTTGCCGCGCGTCGTCGAGTTGAGCCCACTGAGTTCCTTCCGCGGCGCCGGCAAAGGTGAGGGGTGCCCGGCCGGGCACGCGGACCTGCACGTCGTACACCGTGCGGTAGCGAACCACGCTGTCCTTGTAGGAGCGAACCACCGCAAGGCCCGACTCCTGGCCGTGTGTGGTCGTCTTGCTCTTGTTGTAGGCACCCCCGACGGCAGGCCCCCCGCCCGCGGTGACCATCCCGTAGTCGAAACCCGGTCCGCCCGCGAAAGAGGCGCTGACGTCGCGCCCCGCCGTGCTCGACGCGGTCTGCGAGCTGCTTTCGGTTTCGTGCTCGCGGAACTCGGCGTCCTCGATCGTCTCCAGATACGCGACCTTGCGGGCGACGGCCCGCATCTGCACCTTCCGCGATCGCGAAGAGACGAGGCGTTTGGCCGGATTCCCACCTCGGACCAGCGCGTGCGAGGTGACCCAGCCCGTCTCGGCATCGGCCTGCGGAGTCACCGCCATGTCCGACAATTTCGCGGTGATCGTGCTCGTGTCGAGGAACTCCCGCAGCACCTCAAGCGAGTCCTCGTCCAGTTTGCCGAGGCGGGCGAGGACCTGATCGAAGATCTTTCGCGTCATTCCCCGCTGCACCGTGACGGCTTCGGTGGCCGAGGGGGGCAGGACGTCGGGCAGCGGCAGGGGGCGGCCCTCTTCACTCAGGCCTTCCGGCACGCCGAACTCCGCCGTGACCGCCTCGAACAACGAGCTGTTGCCCGGGTGCCTGATGCTCAGCTGCGGATCGTCGCTCCTTCGATCCTCGGGCTCGACGACCACCGTCATCGACACCCTGGTCGACCGCGATCCTTGGTAGCCACTTTCGCCGTCGCCGGACCGCTCCGGCAACGAGACACTGACCTGCCTTGTCGCGCCGAGGTCGTGACCGTGATCGCGTTGGGTGGAAACGGCGGTCGGCAGCGAGAAGAACCCGGTGGCGAACAGGCCGGGCACCATCGGGGTGAAAAAGATCCAAGTGGTCTTCGGGTTCGTCGCCGTTCCGGTGCGCGTGCCGGTGCTCACGGAGCCTTCGCGAGTCATCGGTTTCGTCGTCCCCGGCCGGCCCGCTGTCTCCTGTTTAGGCCAATGGAGGTCGTCCACCCTGATCCGGACGGGCCTTCCGCCGAGGACGAACACGCGCCCCTCGCCGAAGAAGGAGCCGATGTCGGAGCCGAGCGCGTTCTCGAGATCGGCGACCTCTGTCGCCGTGGGCTCCTTCGGCGCGAACGATCGGGCCGACGCGATGACCTGGCCGATCTCTTCCGTCGGGCTCAGTTGTGTGGCGATTCCCATCGCCTTGTTTCGGCGGAAGTAGCTGGGGATCGCCCCGGCGGTGCCCGGCAGCGCACGAGTTTTCGTGACGGGCGCGGTCTCCGGAACCGTGGTCCCGCCGGTGTCGGTGTCGGGCGTCGGCTCCGTGGTCCTGGGGCCCGTGTCGGTGTCGTCGTCATCGGTATCCTCGTCGAAGCCGGGTGGGACGGCCGCTTGCTGCAGGGAGGCGAGCGAGGTACTGAGCTTCGGCGCGAGTTCTTCAGCCAGCGCATGGGCACCCTGTTCGGACAGGCCGTCGGCCAGGTATCCCGCGACGATGGCCCTGACCTGGTCATGCACCTCGACAGCGTCCGCTTGGTCAGGCGCCGGGTTCTCGCCGCGCACCGGCACGCGGTGATATCGCGACACGATATTCGAGGCACGGTCGGCAAAAGACCGGATGTCCGGTGCGGGCCCCTGCCCGGAACCGGCATCAAACCCGCGAGCGGCCTCAGCGAAGCTCCCGGCAAGTGTTTCTCTCGCGGAGCTGAGCCCGTCCAGCCAAGACCGCCAACGCTCCCGAACGTCCCCACCGGACAACACTTCCGTGCGCGAAGGACCAAAGCGCTGCTCGAAGTCCGCCTCACGAGGAGCACGAAACTCGTCCCACAACCGCTCGACAGCCCGATCCGGCAACACCACATCAGGATGCTTCGCCTCCCACAAGGCAAGCTGACCGGCGAAATCCTGCACAGCCACGTCGAGCGCGTTGGCAAGACTGTCGACATAGGACAGATCGGGCGTGGTGTTTCCGGCATGGGGCAGATCGAGAGAATCCTCGTTTTGACCAGGCGGGTGATATAAGGCCCCAGGCCGTGCCAGTGCGGTGGGCCGGTCTGCTTGCCCGTCCGGCGGCCTGGTCTCGGATTCCAGGAAGAGGTCACGGGTGCCCGGGTCCGCGGTGGCGTGCGGCGGGGCGTTGGGCTGGGCGGTGGAGATGTCGACGGTGGGATGTCCGGGGTTCGGTTGCGTGTCGGGGACGATGCGGCTCAGCTCGTCGACGGCCTCGGCGCGTGCCTCGAGGTCGCCGGCGACCTCCGCGTTCTCGTATTTCGTGATGGCCAGCTCCACATCGGGATGATGGCGTTTGCGCGCGAATTTCGGCTCGTCGAGCGAGCCGTAGAACTGGATCCCGCCGCCGCCGCCGCTACGCCCGGCCCGGCGCTCGACCTGTGTGTTGATATCGTCGAACACCGAACGCGAAGTGACCCGCACGAACAGATCCCCCGCGGCTTTGGCGGCTTTGGTCACGATGACGTCCACCCCGCGCCCACCCTTCAAGTTGATCACCACGACCATGCCCAGCTCCCCGGCACGCTTGGTGACCGCCTTGAACGCCTCGTCCGCGTGTACGCCCTGATTGAGGAACCATTTGGCGTTGATCGCCAAGTGCGGGGCCCCCAGCTCGGTCAGCCGCTCGGAAAGCTCCCGCACTTCTTTGTTCTTGGTGGCCACGACCCATTGCGGCTGCTGGGTGCCGATCTGCTCGTTCGGCTGGGCGCCGGCCTGCTGCGGGGTGTCGGCCTGCTGCTGCCGGGTGCGGGCATCCGGCGACTGCATGGCATTGATGTCGTCGGCCATCCGGTCCAGCTTCGCTTCCTTCGTCGGGAGGACCACATCCGCGAATCTCTTCAACCGCGGCTCGTAATAGGTCGGTGTGTCCACGATCACCGAAGACAAACCCTTCGACGCGAAGTGCTCCCCATGTCCGTTCGCCGTACCCGATGCCCCGACCTTCACCTTGATTTCAGGCTTGGCCAGCAGCTCTGCCACATCCAGCTCTTTACTCCCGGAGGAGTCTTCGCGGATCTCCAAGCCGAGCCTGTATTCCAGCGCCTGAGCCAGCCCGTTGTTCCACCGGCTCTCCGAGGAGGTCTTCGGATCGAGCATCGTATCGTGGGTGGTCGGGTTGATGATGACGAGTTTGCCGTTCTGCACCTCGAAGTCTTGCTCAACCTCATAATCCCACTTCGAGACCGCCCCCATGTTCACCAGCCTGACCTCGTCCACGGTCATCGGCCGCCCCAGCAGCAACTCCAGCTTCTCCTGCCCTGACGAGGTCAGACTCGACGGTTCGCCCTCGCGATCAGGTACCCGGCCGAAGTCCGCCTCCTCAAGCCAGCCACTGGCCAGGCTGTCGTCCACAAGTTTGACCCCCCACTCAACCTTCTTTTTGATCTCAAGCGACGCCCCCTTGCCCATCATCGTGCTGAGAATCCACTTCGCCTGCGAGTACCACGCCGCCTCATCCATCTCGTCGATGCCCATCCCCAGAGCACGGGGATCTCCCGGGCGTTCCTGCCCGGGCAGGAACCCCTGCTTCAGCACGTGGAATCCGGTTTGTTCCATCGTCCCCACATGGATCTGCGGCCGCCCATCCCGCGGCGCCGGCGACGGCTCGTCGGAGTTCACCCGGTGCACATCCACCCCGAACGACCCCAGCAAGTCGTTGTAGGTGCCGAAATCCTTGTCCGCCAGCACGTCGCGCGTAGTTTCCATCAACACCGCGTCCAGACCCCAGTCCCGGTCCACCGCCGCCAAGGCCGCGAACGCGAAGAACAGCCACGACTTCCCCTCACCCGCGTACATATTCACATTGTGCTTCTTGCGGAACACATGAACCGCCTCCAGCTGCGTCCACCGCAGGGAAATCCCTTCGCTGCGCCGGATCAGCTCGAATACCGCGGCGATCACATCGTCCCGCGAACCAGTTTGATACAGCCGCGCCAGCCGCTCACCACTGAGGTTGGTCAACCGCTGATCCTCCGGCAGATCCGGATGAGAGCGAGCAATGATGTCGTAGTATGTCTTCGCCGCGTCATAAGCCTTGTTCGCGCCGGCCAGCCATGCCTCGTAGGTCGGTGTGTCGGCTTCGTGCGTCCTCCAGCCCCCGGCATCATCCGGCACGAAGACCACCGGCTGCGGCAACCGCTGCCCCTCGGCATCCGTCACCTGCCGGTAGGCCACCACCTTCTTGTCGCCATGGCTGTCAGAGATCTGCTCGTTCTCCGGCTCCAGCTCGACCAACAGCGACCCGTCGGACGTGTACAACTTTTTCGCGTTATCGAGCTTGAGCGCCTTCACCTCCCCACGCTTGGTCCGCGGCGGTGACCACTCGCCGCGAAGATCACGGTCATAGCTGACGCCATCGGGCAACACCACAAACCGCAACTCACCCGAGAAATCAAACCCGGCCTTGGTGCCCTCCGGAAGATCGACCCGCCCGGCCCCCGGCCCACGATCCAGCACACCCTCGCCATCCGCGACATACCAACCATCCCCCGCCCGCGTCCACGTCGTACCCGCGGCCACGAACCGCCCCGGCCCAGACGCGACATCCGACGAAGCGCGGGTTTCCCCACCCGGACCGGCGTTGACCACAGCGGGGCGATCCGGCCCGGCATCGTCCACCACAGCCGCCGCGCGCTCAGGCGTGAGCCGGATCGTGTCGGCGATGGCATCAACATCCGCACCCGACAAACCCTGGTTCCGCCCCGAACCCGGCCGAGGCCCGTCACTCACCCCCGCGAACCGCAACACCTTGCCCACCGCGGCACCGGTATCCCCCAGCCGCCACACCAACTGCCCGGTCCGCTCCGCCCTGTCCACAACATGGACAGGCACCCGCCGAAACGGATCAGCCTCCCACCCCGGACGCGGCGGCCCATCCGGCGTCCCCGCATCGACAACAACATGTAACTGATCACCGTTCGGAAGCCGATACCGGCCATTGACCCGGCCATCCAACGCCGACTGCACCTGCTCCGCCCAACCACGACGAACACCCGCGTCAACAGCACCAGACAACGACACCAAATCAACCGGAACGGACACCTCGGTCACCCGGCGGACTTCATCACGCCGCACATCGAACCGGTTCTCGACGACCTGGCCACCGCCAGAAGCCCTGTTCTCGCCCGATACGAGCCGCTCGCCCTGATGCCGCGTCGGCGACACCACACCACGCACAGCGTTCCACTCCGCGACAGAAACAAAACCCGACGACGCCTCACCCGAATCACCATGATCCGAGCTGGTCAGCTCATCCGGCCGGTTCAACCCGAGCTGAGCGGCAACCACCACCACCGGGGCGTCCGCTGGTTCTCCTGGCTTCTGATGCGGTCTCGCCGGAGCACCATTGGCAGTCCTGTCGGGCCCGCGGCCCTCCCCCGCCCCGGCTGAATGATGCGGTTCAAGCTGAGCCGCTCCCCCTGCCCTGTCCCCACCAGGCCGCACCGCATCCGGGGCACGCAACGCAGACGACGTGTCCGAGAGAGAACGGGTCCGCTCAGGCGGCAGGTTCGGCTTCGGTGGCTCAACGTCTGCCGGTCGTGGACCAGCGTCGATCCGCGGCGACGAACCAGGTTGCGTCGGCGGTTTGGCCGGGGTCTCACCACCCGCCTGGGTATGCCCCGGCGACAACGCGGACGGCGGCTGCTGAACAGGCGGCGTAGCGGAGGTCGGACTCGACGGCGGAGTAACCGGCGGCGTCAACGGCGCACCGGGCGACGACTTGGACGGCACCAGCTCAGCAGGCGGCACAGCGGAAGACGGACCCAACGACGGACTACCCGGCGGAGTAACCGGCGGCG
>NZ_JBHRWK010000149.1:0-1238 GCF_042647925.1 Amycolatopsis speibonae | reverse complement strand
CCGGGCTGGGTGTTTTGTCCTGTTTTCTTCCGCCTGTGCTGGTTGATGAGGCCCTCGTGGTGTCCGGCCGGGACGAGCGGCGGTTCCGGGCCCTGCCGTCCCGTCTGGGGATCTATCTGGTGCTCGCGTTGTGTCTGTTGCGTGCCCGGTCGGTCCCGGCCGTGACGCAGGCGATGATTCCGCTCGCGAGAGTGCGGCGGCTGGCGGCTCTGGGCTGGGTCCTGCCGTCGAGCACCGCGTTGACCAAGCTGCGTGACCGTCTCGGTGTGGTGCCGTTCGAGTTGCTGTTCACCGCGATGACCAGGCCGGTCCCGGCCCGGGTCCGGCCGTGGTCACATATGTTCGGATTACAGGTCTGTGCTTGGGACGGCACCGAGATCACCGTGGCCGACACCGACGCCAACCGGGACCATTTCCGCCGTCACCAGGGCAAGAACGGCCCAGTGGGAACGCCGAAAGCACGGCTGGTGGTGTTGCTGGCCTGCGGCACCCGTCAGCTGCTGGGGGCGGTCACCGGCGGGCTGGGCCAAGGCGAGGTCACCCTGGCCCACCAGCTCGTGAACTCTCTGCGGCCGGGGATGCTGCTGCTGGCTGACCGGAACTTCCTGGGTTACCCGCTCTGGACCGCGGCCCGCGCCCGGGGAACGCACCTGCTCTGGCGGGCCAAACTGGGTAAACCCCTGCTCAGCCCGCAGCACCTGCTGCCTGACGGGTCCTGGCTGGCCACCCTGCACGACCCGGCCGACGCCCGCGCTCGGCGCAAGACCGTCCAGCGCAACCACAAACGCGGGCACCGCCCGCCGAAACCCCGCCCGGTCCGCGGCATCACCGTCCGCGTGATCGAAGCCTGGATCACCGTCACCATCGACGGCGTCACCCGCACCCAGAAATACCGGCTGGTCACCAGCCTGCTCGACCCGGACCACGCCCCCGCCGGCCAGCTCGTCGGCCTCTACGCCCGCCGCTGGGCCGCAGAGACCGGCATCCGCGAACTCAAAACCGTGCTGCTGCACGGACAACCACTCCGCAGCCGCACCCCGGCCCGCGCCCTGCAAGAGCTCTGGGCCGCCCTCACCACCTACCAAACCCTCCGGCTACTGACCAGCCACGCCGCGCTCGCCACCGACCTCGACCCGTCCCGGATCTCCTTCACCGCCGCCCGCGACACCGCCACCGCGGCGATCACTACCACACCCCAGCACGCCACCACACACCTCGAACAGACCTGCCAGCACCTG
>NZ_JBHRWK010000148.1:0-987 GCF_042647925.1 Amycolatopsis speibonae | reverse complement strand
CCAAATCAGCCGGTGTCCAACGGCAATACTCGGGCACCGCTGGGCGGATCGAGAACTGCCAGCTCGGTGTGTTCCTGACCTACGTTTCGCCGCGGGGACGGGCGTTGATCGACCGCGAGCTCTACCTCCCCAAGTCCTGGACCGAGGAGCGGAAACGGTGCGAGGAAGCCGGAATCGGCGCCGATGTCGAGTTCGCGACCAAACCCGAACTTGCCCAGCGGATGCTGGAACGACTGCTCGACGCCGGCGCTGACATCGAATGGTTCACCGCCGATGAGGCCTACGGCGACAACCCCGGCCTGCGTTCCTGGTGCGAGCAAGCCGGGCTGAACTACGTCATGGCGATCTCCTGCGACCACCGGTTCAGCACCCCGGCAGGAAAGACCCGGGCCGACGAGCTGGCCCGTAGCGCAGGATCACAGGGATGGCAACGCCTGTCCGCCGGTGAAGGCAGCAAAGGGCACCGCCTCTACGACTGGCTCCTGCTCGACCCCGGCGTCCCCGGTGGACAACAGCTGCTGGTCCGCCGCTCGATCAGCAAACCTGCCGAGCTGGCCTACTACATCTGCCACTCCACCTACCCCGCGCCGATCGCGGAGCTTGTCCGGGTCGCCGGAAGCCGGTGGGCGGTCGAGGAAACGTTCCAGTTCACCAAGAACGAGACCGGCCTGGACCACTACCAAGTCCGCAAATACGAAGCCTGGTACCGGCACATCACCCTGTCCATGCTCGCCGCCGCGTTCCTCACCACCCTCGCCCACGCCGAGCGTCTCCGCGACGAAAAAGGGGCGCATCAACACAGAAAGAACAGCTAGTTCCCTTATCCTGCAATGAAATCAGACGACTCTGGGCCACCTTCACCGACCCCACACACCCACCCGAGCACACCGATCACTGGTCACTCTGGCGACGACGCCACCAAACCCGCGCCCGCCACAGCCACTACCAGCGACAACGCAACAAACATCCCTCACTGCCGCTGTAGTA
>NZ_JBHRWK010000147.1:0-1230 GCF_042647925.1 Amycolatopsis speibonae | reverse complement strand
CCGGCACCGGTTCTGGAATTCGTTCGGTGCACGCCACAACGGCAAGGAAGGCGTGCGCGAGCATCGCCATGACCGTCCAGCGGTGCCAGGAGGTCCAGCGTCGGACCTGGTGCTGGTCCAGACCGGTGAGACCTTTGCCGGTCTGGAACGATTCCTCGACTGTCCACCTGCGGCCCGCGACGTGCACCAGCATCCGCAGCGGAACGGGTTGAGGTGAGTAACAACGGTAGAACGCCAGCTCACCGGTGGTGCGGTTGCGGCGGATCAGCAACCACCGGCACCCGTCCGGCTCGTCGAGGTCGATGTCGGCGAAAGCCCAGTCGTAGTAGCGATGTCCTTTCGCTCCAGCGCCGGCGGAGAGGCGTTGCCAGACGTGCTTGGGTAGCCTCGCGGCAACACCATCAGCGCGCAGAACACCTGCTGGAGTGCTGACGCGGCGGTCGCAGCCGATGGCGAGGACATATCCGACGCCACGTTTCTCAAGATCGGCACGTAGCCCTGGGTCTGCGCCGTAGACCTCGTCACCGGCGACCCACCCGGCTCGGACACCGGAGTCGAGGGCACCGCCGATCATCGTGGTCGCCAGCGCCGGTTTCGTCGCGAACACCGTGGTGGCGGGGATTCCGGCCTCGGCGCAGCGGTCGGGATCGGTGGTCCAGGACTTGGGCAAGTACAGAGCCCGGTCGATGAACGCGTGCCCGGCGTCGGTGGCGTAGGTGAGGTAGACCGCGACCTGGGCGTTCTCGATACGACCGGCGGTGCCGGTGTATTGGCGTTGCACACCAACGGTGTGGACGCCTTTCTTCAGGTCGCCGGTTTCGTCGACGACCAGCACGGCGCCGGTGTCGCCGAGGTGTTCGGTGACGTAGTCGCGCAGGTCGTCGCGGACTTTGTCGGCGTCCCACACTGCTTTGCGCAGCAGGTGTTGCATCCCGTCGGGGGTGTCGTCGCCGGCGTGTTCGGAGAGAGTCCAGCAGTTCTTGTCGGGCAGGTCCGACAGCAGCCCGAGCAGCAGTGTTCGTGCTCGTCGGCGGGGTTCGACGCGGGTGAACCGGCCCGCGATCCGGCTGGTCATCTCCTCGAACATCACCGCCCATCGGTCAGGGTTTACGCTGGGGCCTGCGGCCACCAGCCGATCAGGGTTAGTCCACACAACCGACCATGATCAACTGGTGGCCGCACCTGTCTGCGGGCAGCCCACCAGCGACATCACGAAGTCCGTCTGGAGTA
>NZ_JBHRWK010000146.1:0-719 GCF_042647925.1 Amycolatopsis speibonae | reverse complement strand
CACTGCCGCGTTTTTCTGGGCGGTGACCGAAAAATACGCTCCTGCCCGGCGGATCGCAGCGATGATCGGGCCAGTGAAGAACGCCGAATCGGCGCGGACCACGATCACGCCGGTCGCCCCGGCCCGGCGCGCCAGGCCGATCGCCTCGGTGATCATCGATGCCGCCCCGCGGCGGGAATCGCAGTTCCCGCCGCGCAGCCGGGCGGTGAGGATCACCGGCGCGCACACCGGGGACGACAACGTGGCGATCAGGTGGTTCAGGCCCCGGACCCCGTTATAGGCGAACCCGCTGCCCTGCTTGCCGCGCCCGTAGGTTTCCTTGATTTTGGCGTCGATATCGAGGAACGCGAGCCCCTCGACACCGGCCAGCAGCGACGGAACCCGCCCCGCCAGCCGGACCACCGCCTCCGAGGCCACCGAGGAGAGCTGACGGACATGGCCGTGGGTGAAACCCCGCAGCCACGACCCGCAGGTCGAGGGCGCCCGCAGACCGGTGAACAACCGGCGCATCCCGCCATGCCGGATCACGTCCAGGTCCTCGATCGAGTCCGCCCCGGCCACCATCCCTGCCACGATCGAGAGTGCTTTCGCACCCGAGTTCGCGCCGACAGGAACCCCCAGGTCAACCCGCTGATCGATCAGGCCACCGAGGCCGATGTCCTCAGCCAGCCGCAGCACCGGGACCAGCCCCGCGCACGACACGAGACCCTCATCATCGA
>NZ_JBHRWK010000145.1:0-1125 GCF_042647925.1 Amycolatopsis speibonae | reverse complement strand
AGGAGGGTGTTCAGTTCTTTCGTCACGGTTTGATCTTGGACACCCTCCTCCCGGCCATCACACCGGCCTCCTTCACGTGATCTTCACGGAATCAATCATCTAGGTGTGGTCAGCGAGACGCAGAGTGAGCCGGATTCTCCGACTAGTACTGCAACGGCACTTGCGCGAGTGGGTAGCCTCGTAGTTTGTAGTGGCTGAGGCGGGCTTGGTGTTGTCGTCGGCGGCGGAAGTGTGACCAGTGCCAGATGTGGTCGGTGGCGTCGGCGACACGCAGGACGAGTGTAGTGAGCAGGCGTCGGATCTCCGGTAGCGTGAATCCGATCATGTCTGGTTCGTCGACACCGATTCCCCTTTTATGGCAAGGGATCGTGATACGGCGAGCCAGGCGTGGGCGAGCATGGACAGGGTGACATGGGCGTACCAGGCTCGCCAGGATCGGACTTGGTAGTGGTCGAGCCCGGCTTCGTTTTTGGCTTGCTGGAAGCATTCCTCGATCCGCCAGCGGAATCCGGCGATCCAGGCCAGGTCCAGCAGGGTGGACCTGCGAGGCCCGTAGCAGACGTAGTAGGCGATCTCGGTCGGATCAGAGATCGAGCGGCGGGCGAGCAGCCAGTGCCCGCGCCCGGCCAGCCAGGCGATACGGATCGGCGTCCGTGCCCAGTCGTACTCGCGGGGGCCGTGCGCGCCGGCGCCGACCGACAACCGCCGCCACGAGCGCTCGGGCAGGGCGGCAATCAGCTCGTCGGCGCGGGTTTCACGGCCTTTCGTGGTGATCAGGGTGTCGTTGACCTTGGTGGCCAGCACATGCGCGGCGTCGCGCTCTTCCAGCCATGTCCGCAGATACTTCACCTGTCCATACGCCTCATCAGCGGTGATCCACGAGAATGGCACGCCGGCGTCGAACGCGCGCGCCAGCATCGCCATCGCCTGCCTCGGTTTGGTCTCGAACTCGATCTCGTCCGGGATCCCGGACGCGCGGGCACGGTCCCGGTCGGCGATCCAGGGCTCCGGCAGATACAGCTCCCGATCAATCAGCACATGACCACGCGCGGATGCATACGCCAGGAAAGTCCCAATCTGGCAGTTCTCGATCCGGCCGGCGGTGCCGGAATACTGCCGCTGCAC
>NZ_JBHRWK010000144.1:0-505 GCF_042647925.1 Amycolatopsis speibonae | reverse complement strand
AATCTGACCCTGCTCTGCGGTTTTCATCACCGGCTGATCCACCACGGCGACTGGCAAGTCCGCATGGCAGCCGACGGGCTACCGGAGTTCATCCCGCCCCAGTACTTGGATCCGCTACAACGGATCCGGCGCAACACCCTCCAACGCGCCTGAACCACCGCATGCCCGAGGAGCCCGCCAGCCAACACGGCAACGGGCCCCTCGGCATGCCCTCAGTCACCACGCCGCCGAACCGGGACCCGGTGAACAGCATCGGGCAAGTGAACCCGGAGTGGGGCCAACTGGACCTTCACGTACCCGGCGGGCAAGAGTGCCAGAAAGCGGCCGGCAGGGTTGGTCATGAGCGGTAAGTGCCGTTCTGGCGGACCCGTATTTGCCTACCCGCTGGAACCGGATCACGATTCGTGCTGGGTGGAAGGTGTGACGGGGGAAGATTCGGACGTTGAGGGCGCGCCGATAATCAACTCGCTGGTTTGATCTTCGTTGGTGGGGTGATGCCGGTGTT
>NZ_JBHRWK010000143.1:31372-49498 GCF_042647925.1 Amycolatopsis speibonae | reverse complement strand
AGGTATCCGAGGCCGGGTTCGATGAACGCGACCAGTACCGCGAGTGCGAAGACCGCGGTGGTCAAGACGAAGTTGAGTACCCATTGGTCGGTCATCGGTTCGGTCCAGCAGCCGAAGTCGTTGCTCTCCCGCCGCCGTTCCATCGCGGCCGGCAACTCGGGGGCAGCCCAGTGCTGTTTGCCGGCGCACCAGGTCAGCCACGAGCCGACCCGGTCGAACCGCGCCGGCGGACGGCATGTGCCGCCGGTTCTCCAACTTCGTCACGGTCACCGCCATCGCCGAACCCCCGCCCTGATCGACCGACCGGAAGTCGCGCACCGATCGGCGACATGTTCACCCAGCTCGCCGAATCCTGTCGTGGATCAAGCTACCGGACAATGGCCCATTATCTAGCCTGGGTCTTTCGCGCAATGTGATGCAGAACTGGTTCCGAAATGGAGGAAGTGCCTGTCCTGTAAGGGGAAATTGGGCTTGCGAAGGTCCAATGTTCTCTGCGCGGGAAGGCACTCCCTTGGTGCACGATAGGTGTCCTCGTCCGCGGCGACCAACCGCGCGATCGCCGACCTGAGCCGGCGTCGGCCCGTCCACTCGTCGTCCGCGTGGACCGATCAGTACGATTTCTCCAGGCCGAGAGTGTTCTGTGCCACGTAGTTGAGCAGCATCTCCCTGCTCACGGGAGCCAGGTGCGCGACACGCACCATCGAGTAGACGATGCCGACACCGGAGTGCTCGGTCATTCCGTGCCCGCCGAAGATCTGCACGGCCCGGTCCGCTGCCTTGATGGCCGCTTCGGCTGCGGCGAACTTCGCCATGTTGGCCACCTCGCCGAGGCCGTCTTGTCCGTTGTCGTAGAGCCAGGCGGCCTTGTGCACGCACATGCGTGCGAGTTCGAGGTTGATCTTTGCTTCGGCCAGCGGGTGGGCCAGTCCCTGGTGTGCACCGAGAGTGGTATTCCACACGCTGCGTTCGGTGGCATATCGGACAGCCCTGTCGATGGCGAACCGCCCGAGACCGGTCGACCACGCGGCGAACGTGATCCTCTCCGGGTTGAGTCCGGAGGTGAACAGGTGACGCAATGCGGTCGTGTCACCACCGACCAGCCCGTCGGCAGGAAGCCGAACTTCGTCGAAGACCACGTCGAACTGCCCGGTCGCGGCCGTGAGCGCCATCGGAACGCGTTCGTAGGACACCCCGGGAAGGTCAGGGGGGACGATGAACAGCGCCATCCTCGGCTTGCCCGTCACCGGATCCTCGGTCGTGGCTACGACCATCATGGCGTCGCAGAGGTCGACGGCCGACACCAGGACCTTGCGACCGGACAGGACCCATCCATCGCCCTCCCTCCTCGCGTGGGCGGCGATCCGGTGGAGGTTCGAGCCACCTGCGGGGTCCGACACCGCGAAGGTCATGCGGGCGGAGCCGTCCGCGAATCCCGGCAGCCAGCGCCTCTTCTGCTCTTCGGTGCCCGACCGCACCAGCACCGTGGCACAGATCGCCGCCGACACCGGCAGGAACAGCAACGGGCACCCCGCGGCCGCGAACTCCTCGGAGACGATCTGCAACTCGTAGATCCCCGCCCCCTGGCCCCCGTATTCCTTGGGAATGCTCACACCGAGGAATCCCTCTCTGCCCGCTTCCTCCCAGACCTCGGTGGTGTCTTCGCCCCGCTTCGCCTTATCGACGTAGTACTCCAGCCCGTAACGCCCGGCCAGCGCCGCCACTGACTTGCGGAGCTGCTGCTGCCCGGGAGTCTCGTGGAAGAAGTCCATGTACAGGCCTTTCGTAGCGGGAGTCCTGTTCAGGCTGCAAAGGATTCTCCACCGAGGCCGCCGGCAGATCCATGAGCGAAAGACCAGGAAGGAAGTCGGCCGAACTGGCCTTTCGGCCACGGGCGCCTGTCTGCCTGGTGGCCGATCGTGGCCGGAATCCGTCGGACGGTTCACTCAAGCCAGGACTTGTCGTTAGATGAGAGTTCTGCACGGCCCGGCCGGCCGCACCAAGGGTGGCCATCTCGACGACAGACGGAGTGCGGACTCACTTCTTGCGAGGAACGACCATGGTTCAGGAAGTCGCGATAGTCGGGGCGGGACTGGCCGGGGTGTGCATGGCCATACGCCTCAAGCAATCCGGGATCGACTCGTTCACGATCTTCGAGAAGTCCGACGATGTCGGCGGGGTATGGCGAGACAATACCTATCCAGGAGCAGCCTGCGACCTGGTTTCGCACCTTTACTCGTATTCCTTCGCGCCTTATGCGTGGACGCACAACTATGCCAGGCAACCCTCGATTCACCGCTACATCACCGACTGCGCCGACAGGTTCGACGTCCGCGCCCGTATCGAGTTCAAGACCGAGATCACCTCAGCACGGTTCGACAGGAGGCTCGGACTGTGGCGGTTGCGGACCGGTGAGGGTGATGTGCACCTGGCACGAACGTTGATCACCGCCGTCGGGCAGCTCAACCGACCGCGTATTCCCGAACTGAGCGGGCAGGAAGAGTTCCTCGGCACCTCTTTCCACTCGGCACGGTGGGACCACGCGCATGACTTGACCGGCAAGTCGGTCGCCGTGATCGGCAACGGCTGCAGCGCGGTCCAGTTCATCCCCGAGATCGCATCACGGGCAGGGCGTCTGACAGTGTTCCAGCGCTCACCGAAGTGGATCATTCCCAAGTGGGATCGAGAGATTTCACCGGTCATGCGTCAGGTGTTCGATCGCTTCCCGATCGCGCAGAAGATCAATCGGGTGAACTGGTTCCTGATGGCGGAGACCATCGCTTACTCACCGATCCACCGCGGCCTCTTCGGCCATGCGCTCACCGCTGTGGCGCGACACCACCTTCGCCGTCAGGTGTCCGACCAGGAATTGCGCGCGAAACTCACACCTGACTACACGTTCGGATGCAATCGCATGATTCTTTCGAACGACTACTACCCGGCGCTCTGCCGCGACAACGTCTCTCTCGTCACCGATGGAATCGAGCGGATCACCCGGTCCGGCGTCCTGACCGGCTCCGGAACGCACCACGAGGCCGACACGATCATCTACGCGACCGGCTTCCACACGACGCGGTTCCTCTCACCGATGCACATCACCGGCCTCAACGGTGACCTGCACGCGCGATGGATCGAGGGTGCGTCGGCCCATCTCGGCATCACGGTACCCGGCTTCCCCAACCTGTTCCTGCTGTACGGGCCGAACACGAGCACGACGCACAACTCGGTCGTCTACATGCTCGAGAGCCAGGTGAACTACGTACTTCGTTGCCTGGGGCTGCTAGGTGGTGCGGGCACGATCGAGGTCGCTGAATCCGCGCTGGCTCAGTACGACCAGGAACTCGAATCCCGCCTCGGCCGAACCGTGTGGTCCGAGGGATGCAGCAGTTGGTACAAGACCGACTCGGGGCGCGTCACAGCACTGTGGCCGCTCAGGGCGAGCAGCTACCGCCGAGCGACCCGACGGCCGGATCCTGCTCATTTCGTCATCTCCCCCTAGGTGGTGCCATGCAGGCGGTAACCGACGTCCCGGCGAGGTTCGGCGCGATCTTCCCGCACAGCCGTCTGGTCACGGCGACCAGCACGCTGCCCGTAGTGGTCCTGCCGGCCCTCATCCTTCTGTTTCTGATGAACTCCTCGTGGTACCAGGCCAACCTGATCGTGTTCGCCGCGATCGGACTGCTCGCGGGTCTGCCGCACGGAGCCGTGGATCTGTTCCTCGAACTGGGCCCCAATGGTGTTCCGCGAGGGCAGGCGCTCGTGCGCCAGCTGTTCGTCTACCTGCTCGCTGTCGCCGCGACGCTCGCCATCATCCTGTTGTTCCCCGCTTTCGGAGTCGGCCTGTTTCTCGCCATCTCCGCCTGGCATTTCGGTTCGGGCGAGAGCGCGTTCAACGCCTGCAGACGTGGTCGTCTCCCTCGCGTCGCGCCGATCGAAACGATCGCCTACGGCATCCCCCTCACCGTTGCCCCGGTAGTGCTCTGGCCAGATCAGGTCCGCGAGATCATCGACCCACTCGGCGGGCCTGGGGTCACCGACGCGCTGATCGGCCCGGCACGGGTCGTCCTTGTGATCGCCGCAGTGGCCGTGGTGATCACCATCGCCAGGAAAACAGCAAGGACGCACTGGGGGGAGATCGGTGAACTCACCCTGTTGTGGGTCGCGGCCGTCACGCTTCCTCCGCTCGTGGCGTTCTCCGTCTACTTCGCGCTTTGGCACTCACCTCGGCATGTGATCCGCACTCTGCCTGAACTTCCCGGCAATCGTCGCGATCTATCCGGGGGGCATCTGGTCCGCTGCCTTCTCCGCTATCTCGCCTACACGGTGCCCGGAACAGTCGGCGCGCTCGCGATCTTCGCCGTTCTCATCGCGGTGAACAGCGACGCGACGTTCGCAGAGCTCCAGCCGGCGACGTGGGCAGGCGCCCTGCTCGCGGCTCTCACGATTCCGCACGCCTTGACGATCCTCCGCTACGACCTGTGGCTCGACCGCGTCCGGTGACGGAGATGAACGTCGGTCAATTGATCAGTCGAGCTCGGCCAGCGAACGGCGAAGGATCTTGCCGGTGCTGTTTCGCGGCAACTCGTCAACGAGGACGACCACACTGGGCACCTTGTGCCTCGAGATGGTCGAACGCAGGAAGTCCTTGATCGAGTCGGCGGTCACCGCGGTGCCCGCGCGCGGCACGACGTACGCTTTCAGGCGCTGGCCGAACTCCTCGTCGCCGACGCCGACCACCGCCGCGTCCGCCACATCGGCATGGTCGGCGAGGGCGTTCTCGATTTCTACGGGGTAGACGTTCTCCCCGCCGGAGATGATCATGTCGTCCTCGCGGCCGTCGATGAACAACCTACCGCAGCTGTCGAAGTGGCCGACGTCCCCGGTCGACACCATCCCGTCGACGATCTCCTTGGAATTGCCGTCGGTATAGCCGTGGAACGTAAGGCTGCTGCGGATGAAAACGCGTCCCGGCGCGCCCAGCCGGGTGACCGGCCGTCCCGCGCGGTCGAACAGCGCAATGTGGCAGCCGACGGGTGGACGCCCCGCGGTGCCAGGCGCGGCCTTCAAATCCTCAGGTGTGGCCACCGTGACGACCGAGACCTCGGTGCCGCCGTACATGTTGTGCACGACATCGCCGAACAGCTCGAGTGCCTTCGTTCCGAGAGCGGCGGTGAGCGGGGCGCCCGCGACCAGGAGTATCCGCAACGACGAGATGTCGTACGCCGGCTCTCCTCGGTTCACCAGGCGATGCAGCATTGTCGGCACGAGCACCAGCGCCGTCGCGCTGTATCGCTCAACCGCATGAAGTGTCGCATCCGGGTCGAAACGGCGCCGGACGACCACAGCGTTGCCCAGCGCGAACGACATGATGAGCTGCGAGAGCCCCGTGCCGTGGAACAGTGGAGCGGCGATGACGGTGGTTTCCCCAGCACGCAAGGGAATCCGGTCGAGTAGCTGTGCGACGGCGAGAGGTTTCGCGATGCCGCGTTCCGCGCCTTTGGGCGTACCGCCGGTGCCACTGGTGAGCAGAACCAGGCGACCAGGTCGTCGAGGCACGGGCATGGGTTCGTCAGCCGCACCGAGAATGAACTTCTCGACGGTGTCGCCCTCGGGGTGCGGCTCGTCCGTCCACGCGAGACACGTCGGGATGCCGGGCAGATCCGCGACGACGTCGGCGAACTCCTCGTCATGCACCAGGAAGCTCACCCCCTCGCGCTTGACCACCTCGGCCAGTTCCCGCGTGCCGATGCCGGTGTTCAGTGGTACGAGTGTGGCGCCGAGCTTTCCCGCGGCGATCATCACGTCGACGGCGCCACGGTGGTCGCGGGCGAGCAGTCCGACAACCGCGTCCTCAGCGATGCCCCGGCGAAGCCATGCGCGGGCCAGCGCGTTCGCGCGCCGGTCGAGCTGACCGAACGTCAGTGGACCGAGCTCGTCGACGAATCCGGTCACCGACGGGGCTTTGAGCGCGGCGACCGCTGCGGGCCCGGCGAGCGGGCCGTAAGTGTTCATGGCCTTCTTGGCCTTGACGATCTCCATCGGACGGCGGAAGTCGATCAGGCCGGAGCGCTTGATCACCCCCAGGCTGTGGACGAAATCGTCGAGTCGTTCCCGGAGGGTCATCCTGCGCTCCTCAGCGACGGCCGACGATCTTGAAAAGGCGGCAGGTGGCGGTATAGGCCCGGGCGAGTACGTCGTAGCCGACCTCGACCGGTGGTTCGAGCTGCATACCGCGTTGGGTCGCGATGGTCTGTGCTTCGGTGAAGCGCAGCAGGCCCTCGACGCCATGCCGCCGTCCGACGCCGGACTGCTTCATCCCGCCCATCGGCGCGTCCACACTGCCGTGGCTCACACCGAAGATCTCGTTGACGTTGACTGTGCCCGCGCGCAGCCGTCGCGCCACGGCCTGCGCCCGCCTGCGGCTTCCCCACACACCCGCGCTGAGACCGTAAGTGGTCTCGTTCGCGAGGCGCACGGCCTCATCTGTCGAATGCACGCGGTACAGCGAGATCACTGGGCCGAACGTCTCGGTGGCGAAGCAGGTCATGTCCGGAGTGACACCGGTCAGTACCGTCGGCTCGAAGTAGAACGGGCCGATGTCCGGCCGGTGCCGCCCACCGGCGAGCACGGTCGCGCCCTTGGTGACCGCGTCGTCCACATGGGACTGGACGGTGTTCAGCTGCCGCTGGGAGATCAGCGATCCCATGTCCGGGCCGTATTCCAGCCCGACGCCGAGGTTCATCCGGTGGATCCGGACGAGCAGCTCGTCGACGAACCGCTCGTAGATCCGGTCATGGATGTAGATCCGCTCGTTCGACCCGCACACCTGACCCGCCGAGGTGAAACAGTCACGAACCGCGCCCGAGGCGGCGACCGCGGGATCCGCGTCGTCGAGAATCAACATCGGGTTCTTGCCGCCGAGTTCGAGCGTGCAGCCGATGATCCGCTTACCCGCCTGTGCACCCACGTGCGAGCCGACCTTGGTGGATCCGGTGAAGCAGACGTAGTCGGCGTTGTCGATCACCGCGCCGCCGATGGTCGGACCGTCGCCGAGGACGACTTGGTAGAGGTCCTCGGGCAGACCTGCCTCCAGCATCAGCCTTCGTCCCCAAAGGACACTCAAGGCACCCTGGTTGTCCGGCTTGTGCACCACGGCGTTACCCGCGACGAAGGCAGGCGCGGCGTCGGACAGGCCGGCGTCGAACGGGTAATTCCAGGGTGAGACGAGCCCGACGACACCGATCGGGCCGCGGACCTCCATCACATGGGTGAGCCATGGCAGGAGGCCGTACCGCCGAGCGGGCTTGAGCATGCGTTCGGCCCTCAGACCGTAGTAACGCATGTTCATCGTGTTACTGGCGACCTCCTGGAACGCGTGCCAGCGCGACTTCCCGGTCTCCAGCTGGATCAGGTCGAGGATCTCGTCCTGCCGTCGCCACAACAGATCGTGGTAGCGCAGGAGGACCTTCGCGCGTTCATGCACAGGGACCTTCGCCCAGGCCCGCTGTGCTACCGCGGCGACTTCCCGCGCTCGTTCCACATCGGCCACCGAACACTGGGGCAATTCGGCCAGCGGAACCCCGGTCACGGCCGAGGTGGACTTCACCGGCTGGCCGTTCCCTCGTACGTCGCGCAGAAGTGGCGGGAATGAAACGGTGGTAGAGGTACGCACGCGAGCTCCTCCCATCGAACCGAACCGTCTCATCGAACTCGGGCGGATCGGGCAGGGTCAATGGCTTGCCCCCTTCCCTGGCCGATGGTTCAGCAATCGCCGCTGCCCGGTCATCCTTCGACCGCCGTACCAGCGCCGGCATCTCTCCGATGGGGTCGGCGGACACTCGACGAAGGTTTATCGAGGCCGTTCGGCGTTTGGCGAATCGGCGATTGCGCCTGCTTGGCCGGACGGCGCAGAATTCCACGATGACGATGGTCAGGGTCGCCAATGACGTCCCCTCGGCGCCTGGAGGGCTCCCGGTGCTGGGACACGCACTGGCGTTCAAACGGGATCCAGTCGCTTTCCTGGGGACGTTACGCGCTCTGGGGCCAATGGTGCGGATCCAGTTGGGTCCGAAGCCGGCATATGTGGTCAACGATGAGCACCTCATCAGGCGGGTCTTCGTGCCGGACGCGCACAAGTTCGACAAGGGAATCTTCTGGGAGAAGGTCGGCGCGATCGTCGGCAACGGGCTGGCCAACTCCAGCGGGACCGTCCACTTGCGACAACGGCGGATGATGCAGCCGATGTTCCATCGCCGGCGCATCGCCCTGTACGCCACGACGATGGCGGCCCACTGGGCCGAGCGCGTCGCCGGATGGCAGGAAGGGCAAGTGCTCGACGTGCCGCATGAGATGGCGGACACCGCGTTGTCGATGGTGGTGCGGACGGTGTTCTCGTCCCGTCTCGGCGACGGTGCGGTGGAGGCGATGCGCTCCGGGTTCCCGGATGTCCAGGACGGGGTGATGTGGCGGACGATGAACCCGTTCCCGGTGCTGGAGAAGCTACCGACGCCGGGCAATCGCCGGTTCGCGGCCGGCATCGACCACATCCAGCGCGCCGTCGACACCGCCATCGCCGCCTACCGCGCGGACGGGAGCGACCACGGCGACCTGCTGTCCACGCTGGTGGCGGCCCGTGATCCGGAGACCGGAACGGCGCTGACGGATGATGAAATCCGCGACCAGGTGCTCACCATCGCACTCGCCGCCGGCGACACGACGGCCAACGCGCTGGCGTGGGCGCTGTACCAGATCGGGACCAGCCCGGAGCTGGGACAGTGCATCGCGGCCGAGGTGGCCGAGGTGGCGAAGGACCGGCCGCTGGACGTCGGTGATCTCGACGCGCTGGTGTACACCGACCGCGTGGTGCAGGAGGTCTTCCGGTTCTACGCGTTCTGGATGTTGATGCGCCGCACCCTGACCGACGTCGTGCTCGGCGACGTGCGGCTGCCCGCGGGGGCGCAGGTACTGATCAGTCCGCTTTCGCTGCACCGCGACCCGGCGATCTACCCGGACGCCGGGCGATTCCTCCCGGATCGGTGGACCAGCGAGGTGCGGCGCACGGCGTTCATCCCGTTCGGCGCGGGGGCCCGACAGTGCATCGGCGACCGGTTCGCGTGGACCGAGGTGATGCTGGGCCTGGCCACGATCTGCCGCCGCTGGCAGCTGGTCCCCGTTACCGGTCAGACCACCCGCGAGGTTTGCCGCATCTCCCTCAACCCGGCCCCACTGCACATGACCGTCACCCCGCGGTGACATCGAGGAGCAGAAATGACCGCGCAGCCCTTCGCCGCTCAGCTCGACGTCATGGCACGGCTC
Organism: Amycolatopsis speibonae; assembly: GCF_042647925.1. Taxonomy (NCBI): domain Bacteria; kingdom Bacillati; phylum Actinomycetota; class Actinomycetes; order Pseudonocardiales; family Pseudonocardiaceae; genus Amycolatopsis; species Amycolatopsis speibonae. The sequence continues at coordinate 40,186 of NZ_JBHRWK010000143.1, read as the reverse complement.
CAGGAGCCCGACAATCGCAAGGATCCCTTTCCATTCCTCGCCTGGCTCCGCGAACACGATCCGGTGCATCAAACACCGCGGGGTACCTACGTGCTGAGCAGGCACGCGGATGTGGCACAGGTCCTTCAAGAGAGCGGCACCGTCTTTCTCAGCCCGGATCGGGCCAAGCTGGCGACGCAGTTCCCTGAGGCCTTGCAGCACCGCTCGATGGCCGTTTTCGCCAGCAGCATCGCGGTCAGCAACCCGCCAGAGCACACCCGCCTGCGCAAGGTGGTCAGCCGTGAGTTCACCGCCCGCCGGGTGGTCGGACTGCGCCCGCGGATCACCGAGATCTGCGATCGGCTGATCGGCGAGATCGCCGAGCCGTTACTCGATGGTGAGGAGGTCGATTTGCAGCGGCGCTTCGCCGAGCCGCTGGCGATCGGCACGCTGTCCGTGCTGCTGGGGGTCCCGGACGAGGATCGAGTCTGGCTGGCCTCCCTTGTGGAGGGTGTGCTGAGTGCCTTTCCCGGCGCACCGGCCGACGTGATCGCTCGCGCCGACTGGCTGACGGCCGAAATGGAGGAGTACCTCGTCTCGCTCATCGAACGACGCCGGAATGCGCCCGAAGACGACCTGATCACCGCCCTGGCCGGACCGAATGAGGACCTGGCGGAGCACGAACTCGTGCCGATGTTGTGGGCTCTTTGGTGTGCGGGCTTCAAGACGTCGGCGGCGGGCATCAGTAACGGTGTGCTCGCCGTTCTCGAGCACCCGGACCAGGTGCACTGGCTCGAGCGCGACGCCAGCGCGTTCGCGAACGAGGTATTGCGCCTCAACCCGCCGACGATCCTCACCCCCTTCGTGCGGATCGCGACCCGCGACGTGGAGTTCGGCGGCGGCACGGTCACGGCGGGTTCTGATGTCCGGCTGCTGATCGGTGCGGCCAACCGTGACCCGGAGGTCTTCGACGATCCTGAACGGTTCGACCCTTCTCGCGATACGAAAGCGAGCCTGGCGTTCGCCGGAGGTATCCACTTCTGCGTCGGCGCCGGGCTGGCCCGCGCGGAAATGGAAATCGCGCTTCCCCGCCTGCGAGCCCAACTGCCGTCGCTCGGCTATGCCTCGGAGCCGACGTGGTCACCTGCCGTTTTCCACCACATGGTGAAAACTCTCCCGGTCGTTCACCGCCGAACCGACGGGAGGAAGAGATGACCACTCGTCAGGCCGAAGACATCACCTTCCACACCTTCCCGCGCCGTATGCTCGACCGCGACTTCTTCACTTTGAACGCACAGCGACCGCACTCGAGCGGATCACCGACAGCCGATACGGAGGCAGCGATGCACTTGACAGTGGACGCTCACGCCTGTGGTACCACAGGGCAGTGCGTGCTGATCGCACCGGCGTTGTTCCGTCAAGGTGCCGACGGCGTCGCCGAGGTAATCCACTCCGAACCGTCCGATGACGAGATGAACCATGCGGAGGAAGCAATCGGGAGCTGCCCGGTCGGCGCGATCGTCGACGAAGACCGATAAAGGCCGCCCTCGCAGGGGGCGCGAACTCCTGCTGGTGGACGCAAAGGTGAGCGCGTCAGCAGGAAAGCCGTTCGAGAATACGAGCGGCGATCTTCTTAGTAGTTTCCTCGGCTACCTTCTGGTCGCCAAGCCGGCTATACCAGCCTGCGGTCAGGACCTTCGCCGGCGGGACCGAGACTTCCATGCGACGACGAAGACGCACTCCCTCAGGCGACGAAGAGATGGAATAACGCAGGTCGATGGTCACGTTGGCATTACCGAATTTTTCGGCGAGCACATGCCACACCCCAGGTGACCGTTCGAGCGTTTCCCAGGTGCAGGGAATCTTTTCACCCGTATCGGGGTCCAGAAAGAATTCCGTGAACCGGTGTCCGACAGTGCCGAGTTCCGGATCCCATTTTTCGAGCCCCACGAACCCCGGAATTACGCCCACCAAACCGGAACCAGTAGGGTCCGAGAGAAATTTCCACACCGTTTCGACCGAAGCCTCGAGAACCACACTCGCGTCGGTCGCGATGTGACCGCCTTCGGCACTGCTCATTTTCAGGTCATCTCCTTCAAATATGGCAAAATGCAGTCTTCCCGCACTCTACCGCTTCTAGCATCGGTTCAACTTGATCGTCGACCCGAAAGGTCCCATCGGCCGAAGCTTCCTGCCGATATGTGCGTCGAAAGTCGACCAACACGCGTTGCAAGGGTGTCTCTCAGGCCCATATTGGCCGATACCTGCCGATTCAGGCTTATAGTTGAGGCATGACCGAGGCCAGTCGGAGCACGGGGACATCCATGGGATATCGCGAGTGGTTCAGTCACCGATACTCGGAGGAACAGCGCAGGCACTCCTCGCTCGCGGAGGTCTACGACCCGGCCAGTATTCGAGTTCTGGCATCGCTCGACATCAAACCTCAGTGGCGCTGCCTGGACGCCGGCTGCGGTGGTGGGACCATCGCATCGTGGCTGGCCAGGCAAGCGCATCAGGGCCAGACCGTAGCGTGCGATCTGGACCTCACGTTGTTCGCCGCCGAACCGTCCCCGCTACTGCATCCGATTGCCTGTGACATCGGCGTCGCCGACTTCGCACCCGAGAGCTACGATCTCATCCACGCGAGGCTGCTGCTTCAGCATTTGGCGAATCGCGAGCAGGTTTTGGACCGGATGGTCTCTTGGCTGGCGCCGGGGGGATGGCTGGTTGTGGCCGACGCATTCGACCTCGCGGCGACCAGCACTGCCCACCCAAGATACGCGGCCTTCCATGAGGCGCTTTACCAGACCTTGGACGCACAGACGAGCACTCGGCCGTCCTGGGGACGCGGCTACCCCGAACCGCTGGTGCGACGCGGTCTGATCGACATCGGTGTCGACGTGATCACCGAACCCGTGCGGGGCGGCGAGCCGTACGCCCAGTTGCTGCACGAGTCGCTGGGCCGCCTCCGGCCTTTGCTGCGCACCCAGGGCGCCGACGAGTCGGAGCTGGATGCGGTGCTTGCCCAGTTGCGCGACCCTGGCTTCTGGGATCTCGGCTACGCACTCGTGATTGCCAAGGGACGGAAACCAGCTTGATGCCCCATGCCAGGAACTTACTAATCCGACCAAAAGCAGGCCGACCCTCACCCGGCACGTAACCGTTGCTGCGAAGCCATTAGGCCGTGACTGTGGTCGGATTGGTAACGATCGGCACAGTAAGGCGGCTCTGTGGTGCCGTCGAGGCGCGTCTGCCCAGGTCGAAGGCCTGACGGGGCCCGGTTGGCTCGTGGCGTCGCCAGCACCGGCGGCGGGGACGGGTTCGTGGTCCGTGAGGGGAACCCTCACGGACTCAGAGTCCCTCAAGGTTCCCTTCACGGACTTGAAGAAACAGCCACTCTGGGGAGCCTGATCTTCAAGCGGTTACCGAACTTGTCGCCTGCAGGCTGCCGACCAGGAACTGGTATTCCGGAGCCGTGGCCGAGGAGACCGCGTGGAACGCATAGCGCCGCGGCATCGCCATGAGCCGGGTGACCTCGGCGGATACCGGCAGCGCTTCGAGAGCCCTCTCGGCTCGCAGCACGTGTTCCTCGATTAGTTCTATGGCCGGGTCGACGCCGGTGAGCGCGGTGCGTTCATTGGCGCGGTCGATCGCGGCCGGTGTCATTTTCTCGGTGAGCAACTCGTGCAGTTCCGACTCCGGGTCGCGCAACGTGGCCAGCACACTCGCGGTGTAGACACCGTTCGCGAGGTCTTGCTTGATCGGCTTTCGCCACAGCTGCTCGGTGGACACGATGTCCATGAGATCGTCGACGAGCTGGAACACCATGCCGAACATCTCCCCGAACCTTGCGAGGGCGGCTATTCCGGCGTCGTCGAGACCGCCGCAGCGGGCTCCGAGTTCGCAGGAGGTGCGCATGAGGGCAGCCGTTTTTCCGTTGATGGCGGCGAGATACTCGGCCATCGTCGTGGTCGTCCGGTAACGGTTGGCGGTTTCGCGGATTTGCCCGGCGCACAGGTCTGTGTAGCACGTTTGCCAAGCCTGGGAAGACTTTCCGGACACTGTGGCTGCCAAGCGGCCGCCGACACCGAGCAGATGGTCGCCGGCGAGGATCGCGGCATCCGGCCCGCTGGTGACGTGCAGAGTCGGCAGGCCGGTGCGGCTCGCGGAGTTGTCCATCAGGTCGTCGTGGACCAAGGAGCTCAGGTGCATCAGCTCCACCGAAGCCGAACAGTTGATCAACGCCTCCCGATCGAGCTCGGGACCGCATGCCGCGGCGGCGAAGACCAATCCCGGACGCAGTCGCTTGCCCGGCCTCGTCAAGAGCGGGCGCAGGCCGTTGTCGAGCCAGGGCTGCCCGCAGGCGCCAGTAGTGGCGATGGTGTGTTCGACGCGCTGCCGCGCTCCATCGTCGGCGACGGTGAGGCCCAGATCTGCAGTGCTAAGCATGGCAATCCTCACTCGAAGTCCGTACGTTGGCAGTGCTCGCCGAATTCCGCCGATAGGAACGCCGCTTGATTCATCCGGTCAAGCTGTCGCACCTGCTGCTCGGCTGCGTAAAGGGTAGAACACCAGCCTGTCCAGTGGCTTGCTCTGGCCGAATACTGGCCGATAGTCCACTCGATGTCCGGGTTTTGCTGGCCCGACGGCCATCGCGAACGCGTGAGCTGCGTGCCATGCTCGTACGCTGTAAATCCCGTCGGTCGGAAGGCGCGGAAATGCATCCGACGAAACCCCAGCGTGCTCGATCTCCGTTCATGGCAGTGTGCCGCAAGGTATCGGACGCGACTGCGCTGTCGAGTACCTTCCATGAGGGGATGGCGGTGGTGTCCGCCGGCTCTGCCTGCGTCTTCGCGGAGTTGCTTACCGAGTTCGATATTCACGCCGCTGCGGTGTTCCAGGTGCAACCCGCCGACGGTGCTACGCCGGTTCTGGTCGCCGCGCAGGTCGAAACAAGCGAGTGGCGGATGCCCTGCCCGGCAGCGCCGCTGCTGGCGGGTGAACTCAGGCGACGTGGTGTCCCCGCGCAGGTGGTGCGAGTCGCCACTCCCGAGGTGGCCGCGTCCGGCGAGTCCCGCGGATCCGGCGATGACCGTCCCGAGGTGGTTGCCGATCCGAAGGACGTGGCTTTGTTCCGCGCTGCTGCTGAGACTGTATCCGCTGTCGCGTTCCTGCACATGCCCAAGCAAGAGTGGTCGGCCTTCGGACTCCCTGGTAAGGCGGCGAACGTGCGTCAGGCGTTGCGGTCCTGGGGGGCCGCCGCCGGAGCACGTCGTGTTCTGCTGGCCGGGCCCCGGTCGTTTTGCGCGGGGGTGGAGCGGGCGATCAAGATCGTCGAACGCGCTCTTGCGTCATACGGTTCGCCGTTGTACGTGCGTAAGCAGATCGTTCACAACATTCACATAGTCCGTGACCTCGAACGGCGTGGTGTTGTCTTCGTCGACGAATTGGACGAAGTCCCGCGCGGGGCGGCGGTCGTGTTTTCGGCGCATGGGGTGTCGCCCGCGGTCCGGCAGGCGGCTTTGGTGCGTGAGTTGCGTGTCGTCGACGCGACTTGCCCGTTGGTGACGAAGGTCCATATCGAAGCCAAGCGTTTCGCACGGCGCGGGGACACGGTGGTGTTGATCGGGCATGCCGGGCACGAGGAAACCGAGGGAACTCTCGGCCAGGTACCGGATCGGATGGTGCTGGTGGAGAGCGAGGAGGATGTCGACCGCCTGAGTATCGACGGCCCGGTTTCGTATCTGACACAGACCACCTTGGCGGAAGACGAGGTCAAAGGTGTCATCGATGCGTTACGTCACCGGTTCCCCCTGCTTCGTGGGCCCGGTAGCGCGGATATCTGTTATGCCACCAGCAACCGTCAGGACGCAGTGCGCGCGATCGCGGCGGATTCGGATCTCGTGCTGGTGGTCGGGTCGGTGAATTCGTCCAATTCCCAGCGATTGGTGGAGGTGGCCCGGCGCTGCGGGACCGAGGCGCACCTGATCGATGACGTGAGCGACCTGGATCCCGCGTGGCTCGTCGGCGCACGGACGGTGGGTTTGACAGCGGGAGCATCCGCTCCGGCAAAGCTGGTCACCGAAGTCGTCGACGCGCTGCGCGGTTTAGGCGATGTCGTGGTGGAGGAGCGCCACACGGCAGAGGAGACCGTCGAATTCGGACTTCCCCGGGAACTGAGGCAGGCACTGGCTGCCGACCCGCCGGCGAGTAACGGCTATCCGCACGAGGTGATTCAGCCATGACATTACTGAGACGGATCCAATGGCCGGCTGATCTCCGGTGGCTGGGACACCGGGAGTTGATCGTGCTCGCCGCGCAGGTACGGGAGTTCCTGGTGGAGGCGGTGAGCCGCACAGGGGGGCACCTCGGCCCGAATCTGGGGGTGGTCGAGTTGACGATCGTGGTGCATCGGGTGTTCGACTCACCCCATGACCCCATAGTGTGGGACACGGGGCATCAGGCGTATGTGCACAAGCTGTTCACCGGCCGGGCAGCCGGTTTCGCTCACTTGCGGCAGACGAGGGGGCTCAGCGGATACCCGAGCAGGGCTGAATCGGCGCACGATGCGGTCGAGAACTCGCACGCTTCCACTGCGTTGGCCTACGTGGACGGTCTGGCGAAAGCCTTTCAGCTCAAAGGTGAACACAGCCGAATTCCGGTGGCGGTAGTCGGTGACGGGGCCTTGACCGGAGGTCTCTGCTGGGAGGCTTTGAACAACATCGGTGCGGCAGAGGATCGACCGCTCGTCGTCGTTCTCAACGACAACAAGCGATCCTATGCCCCGACCGTGGGTGGCCTGGCGGCTCATCTCGCGGTTTTGCGCGAGTCCCCTGCTGGATCACAACGGGATGCCTCGGTGTTCGAGAAGCTAGGACTACGGTACATCGGCCCCGTCGACGGGCACGATTTCGTCGCACTCGAGCGTGCCTTGCTGATGGCCAAGCAGAAGGCCGGCGAGGAGCGCGGGGCTGTCCTCGTCCACTGTGTCACGGTCAAAGGGCGCGGATATCCCCCCGCCGAGGCGGACGAAGCGGACTGCCTGCATGCGGTCGGCGTCGTCGATCCGGCGACCGGCAGACCCGCCGGACGGCCGGCCCCGACTTGGACGAGCGCGTTCGGGGACGAAATGGTCAAGGTGGCCATCGAGCGACCGGATGTCGTGGGCGTCACGGCCGCCATGCTCCGCCCTGTCGGGTTGTACGAGTTCGCCACCAAATTCCCGGACCGAGTGCTGGACGTGGGGATGGCCGAGCAACACGCGGTGACGTCGGCGGCGGGCATGGCGATGGGTGGATTGCATCCGGTGGTGGCGATCTACGCGACGTTCTTCAACCGCGCGTTCGATCAAGTGCTGATGGACGTGGCACTGCACAGGCTGCCGGTGACGTTCGTGCTCGACCGGGCCGGGGTGACGGGTGAAGATGGTCCCAGCCACCACGGCATGTGGGACCTTTCCCTGCTCAACCTCGTGCCGGGCCTGCGCTTAGCCGCGCCGCGGGACACCTCCACCCTCCGGGAGGAACTGTGGGAGGCCGTATCCGACGGCACCGGGCCGACCGTGCTGCGGTTCCCGAAGGCGCCGGCCGGCCGTGATCTCCCGGCGGTGCGGCGTACCGATGGCCTTGATGTTCTCGCGGAGCACGGCACCAACGACGTGCTGATCATCTCGGCCGGGGCGATGGCGGTGGAGTGCGTGCGTGCGGCGCAACTGCTGGCCGCCGAACGGATCGGAGTGACCGTGGTCGATCCACGGTGGGTGCTGCCGGTGAATCCGGCGATCGCCGAGCTGGCCACGGCTTACGCGCTCGTGGTAACCGTCGAGGACAACACCCTGGCCGGTGGTATGGGGGCGGCCGTGACCCGGCTGCTCGCCGACCTCGGGGTCACGACACCGGTGTGTGCGCTCGGGTTGCGTCCTGAGTTTCTCGAGCCGGGCAAGCGTGAGGTGCTGCTCGCCCGGGCAGGCCTGGACGGTGAGCGGCTGGCCCAGCGGGTCGTCCAGGAGCTGGAGAACCGGTTCGGTCCGCATCCCGAGTGCCCTGCACCGCGCAGGGCCGGAGAGCAAGTCGAGGCCGCGCTATGAGCGTGCCGGTGGTCCAACTTGGTATGCCGGCGCTTCCTCCTCCCGTCCTCTCCGAGCGTCGCAAGACCCGACAGCTGCAGGTCGGGCCGGTCGGCGTCGGGAGCGAGCACCCGATTTCGGTGCAGTCGATGACCACCACACTCACCTCCGACGTCAACGCGACCCTGCAGCAGATCGCCGAACTGACCGCTGCGGGCTGTGACATCGTTCGGGTCGCCTGCCCGTCCGCGGACGACGCCGAGGCGCTGTCCGCGATCGCCAGGAAGTCGCAGATCCCGGTGATCGCCGACATTCACTTCCAGCCCAAGTACGTCTTCGCCGCGATCGAGGCGGGCTGCGCGGCCGTCCGGGTGAACCCTGGCAACATCCGCAAGTTCGACGACCAGGTCAAGGAGATCGCGCGGGCCGCGAAGGACCACGGCACCCCGATCCGGATCGGCGTCAACGCGGGTTCGCTGGACAAGCGGATCATGGACAAGTACGGCAAGGCGACCCCGGAGGCGCTGGCCGAATCGGCGCTGTGGGAGGCGTCGTTGTTCGCCGAGCACGACTTCCACGACGTCAAGATCTCCGTGAAGCACAACGACCCGGTCGTCATGGTGCGCGCGTACGAGATCCTGGCCGAGCAGTGCGACTACCCGCTGCACCTCGGCGTGACCGAGGCGGGACCGGCGTTCCAGGGCACCATCAAGTCGGCCGTGGCCTTCGGCGCGCTGCTGCGCCAGGGCATCGGCGACACCATCCGCGTT
>NZ_JBHRWK010000143.1:0-31362 GCF_042647925.1 Amycolatopsis speibonae | reverse complement strand
TCGGCGCCGCCGGTGGAAGAGGTCAAGGTCGGGATCCAGATCCTGCAGTCGCTGAACCTCAAGGAGCGCAAGCTCGAGATCGTCTCCTGCCCCTCGTGCGGCCGCGCGCAGGTGGACGTCTACACGCTCGCCGAGCAGGTCACCGCCGGGCTCGAAGGCATGGAGATCCCGCTGCGCGTCGCGGTCATGGGCTGCGTCGTCAACGGTCCGGGTGAGGCGCGTGAGGCCGACCTCGGCGTCGCGTCCGGCAACGGCAAGGGCCAGATCTTCGTCAAGGGCGAGGTCATCAAGACCGTCCCCGAGCACGCGATCGTCGAGACGCTGATCGAAGAGGCCATGCGCATCGCCGAGGAAGGAGCCTGAAATGCGAGCCAGGCCAACACGTTCTTCGGTTTCAGGCCGAGCCGGAAGAGGGCGACGATGACGCAGAGCGTGAAGACCAGGCCTGTACACCTGAAGTGGCTCGACGCGGCCGGTGTCGAGGATCCCGGACTCCGGGACGCCTACGAGTGTTGCCGACGGTTGCATGCGGACTATGGCCGGACGTATTACCTGGCGACTTTGCTTCTTCCCCCTGGCAAACGTCCTTATGTCAACAGTCTTTACGGGTTCGCCCGGTACGCCGACGAGATCGTCGACAACGGGGATGCGCGCACCAGGGCCGACGATCTGACCGAATGGAGCTCGCGGGCGCTCGCCGGCCTGCGTGCGGGCACCGGCGAAGATCCGGTCTGCCGGGCTCTCGAACACACGATGCGGGTGTGGGACATCCCGATCGACCACGTCGAGGCGTTCCTCAAGTCGATGCACATGGACCTCACGGTCACCGAGTATCGGACGTTCGAGGACCTCCGCGAGTACATGTACGGGTCCGCCGCTGTCATCGGCCTTCAGATGGTGCCTGTCTTGGAGCCGCTGGATCCGGAGGCTTACGAGCGGGCCGCGGCACTCGGTGACGCGTTCCAGCTCACCAACTTCGTCCGGGACATCGCCGAGGATCTGCGACGTGGTCGCCTTTACCTGCCGTTGGAGGACCTGGAAGCCTTCGGTGTCACCCGCGAGCGCGTCGCGGCCGGTTCGATCGACCGGAGATTCGTGGATCTGCTCAAGTTCGAGATCGAGCGTATCCGCCGGATCTATGCCTTCGCGGAGCCTGGGATCGAGATGCTGGCACCGTCCAGCCGAGACTGTATCCGCACCGCGTTCCTGCTGTACGGCGGAATCCTCGATGAGATCGAGCGCGCCGAGTACCGCGTTCTGGACCGTCGCGTCGCGGTGGGGATCACACGACGCCTGCGGGTGGCGGTTCCCGCGTACCGGCGGGCAAGGCGATTGTGGCACGGCGCGAATCGGTTTCCGCACGAGGGGAACTGACATGATCTACCGAGAATTCCTGGCGGGTGTTCTCGCACCGCTGATCGTCGTGTCCGCGCTCCTGTTCGCCTGGCGCCATCGGACGACCCGCGCGAACTGGACCGGCCGATTCGTTCTCATGGGGCTGCTCGCGGTGCTCGCGGTGTGCTACACCGCGCCGTGGGACGGCTGGATCATCCGGAATTCGGTGTGGTCATATCCGCCGGACAGTATCTGGGGAACGATCGCGGACGTGCCGATCGAGGAGTACCTGTTCATGATCGGTCAGACGCTCTTTGTCGGGTTTTGGACACTCACGGTCCTTCCCACGACGCCGATGCGGGCGCCGTCGGCGAGCCGCTCGTGGCGACGCCCGGTGTACAGCGCATTGTGGCTGACAGCGGCCCTGATCGGCGGTGTCGCGGCAGCCCTCGACACCAACGCGCTGTACCTCGGTTCGATGCTGGTGTGGTTCGGCCCACCGCTGGCGCTGCAGGCCGCGGTCGGCGCCGACCTGTTGTGGGCCGCCCGGAGACGACGGCTGGCCGCGTTGTCGATCACCGTCGTTCTCTGGTTCGCCGACCTGTTCGCCATTCGCAGCGGTACCTGGCAGATCAGCTCTGCGCACACCAGCGGCGTGATGTTGTTCGGGTTGCCGATCGAGGAGGCGCTCTTCTTCCTCGTGACCACCATGTTGATCACCAACAGCTTCGTCCTGCTGAGCTTCTCCACGACCAGGTCTCGGCTGCGGCTACGTCGGCAATACGACCACTCCACGCTTTGAGGAGCAGGCATGCGAATTCGCACGGTGTCAGGACGTACCCAGCGGGTCGTCGTGGTGGGTGCCGGTCTCGGCGGCTTGTCGACCGCGCTCTGGCTGACCGCTGCCGGACGGGAGGTCACCGTCGTCGAACGGGAAGCGGTGCCGGGCGGTCGCGCGGGTGTGTGGCAGAGCAACGGCTTCACTTGTGACACCGGTCCCACTGTGCTTACCATGCCGGACCTGATCGAGCAGACGTTCGCCTGCGTCGGTGAACGGATGACGGACTGGCTCACCTTGAATCCGCTCGACCCGCTGTACCGGGCTCGGTTCCAGGATGGTAGCCAGCTCGATGTCCAGGCGAATCCGGAGGCGATGGCTGCCGAGATCTCTCGGTTGTGCGGCGCCCGGGAAGCAGACGGCTACATCCGTTTCCATCGGTTCATGCGGCAGCTGTATCGCTTCGAGATGGACGACTTCATCGACCACAACATCGACTCTCCGTGGGGAATGCTGACCCCCAACCTCGCCAGGCTCGCCGCGGTCGGCGGCTTCCGCCGCCTTGCCGGCAAAGTCGGTTCCTACCTCCACGACCCCCGTACCCAAAAGGTGTTCTCCTTCCAGGCGATGTACGCCGGTGTGTCGCCGTTCCAGGCGCTTGCCCTCTACGCGGTGATCTCCTACATGGACACCATCGGCGGCGTTTATTTCCCGTCCGGGGGATTGCACACCGTGCCAGAAGCGATGGCCGCGGCCGCGCAAAAGCACGGTGCCGAGTTCCGATATTCCACCGAAGTCGCGAAAGTCGAGGTCGACGGCAACCGGGCGACCGCTGTGATCACGGGTGACGGCGAGCGCATCCCCGCCGACGTGGTGGTACTGAACCCGGACTTGCCGATCGCCTATCGTGATTTGCTCGGCCGGACTCCGCGTTCCGTGCGCCGCCTTCACTATTCACCGTCTTGTTTTCTCCTCCTGGCCGGCTCCCGTGCCGGCTACGACGGCCTGGCGCACCACAACATCCACTTCGGTGAGGCGTGGCGCGGCACCTTCCGCGAACTGCTTCACGAAGGACGGCTTCCCAGCGACCCGTCGTTCCTCGTCACCAACCCCACCCACTCCGATCCCTCGTTGGCGCCGCCGGGCAAGCACACTTACTACGTCCTCTTCCCGACACCCAACCTCGACGCCGGGCTCGATTGGACCCGTCTCCGTTCGAAGTACCGCGATGAGGTCGTAGCGACACTCGAACGCACCGGCTACCATGGGTTCGGCTCCGCCATCGAAGTCGAGGACATCAGCACGCCTGCGGACTGGGCCCGACGAGGCATGGCCGCGGGTACCCCGTTCGCGTCGGCGCACAGCCTGTTTCAGACCGGCCCCTTCCGGCCAAGCAACCTGTGGGGCGAGAACGTCGTCTTCACTGGCTCCGGCACCCGCCCGGGTGTCGGCGTCCCGATGGTGCTCATCAGCGGTCGGCTGGCCGCAGAACGCATCGTCGGCTACGGGAAGTGCGACGCGACGGCGTGAAGCGGCCGCACCAGATCCAGCTGAGACCGCCGGGATCGAGTTCGTCCACACTCCGTCAAGGAGGGCACATGAAATCACGTAAGCTCGGCGACCTGGACGTTTCCGCTCAGGGCCTGGGATGCATGGGCATGAGCGACTTCTACAGTCCCGGACCCGAATCGGAATCGATCGCGACGATCCACCGGGCGATCGATCTGGGCGTCACTCTGTTCGACACCGCTGACATGTACGGCACCGGCGCGAACGAAGTGCTTCTCGGCAAGGCCGTGAAGCATCATCGCGACAAGGTCGTGCTGGCCACGAAGTTCGGCTTCGTTCGAGACAAGGCCAATCCCCATTTCGGTGTTCAGGGTGACGCGGCGTATGTGCGTCGCGCTGCCGACGATTCGCTGCGCCGACTCGGCGTCGACACCATCGATCTCTACTTCCAGCACCGGGTGGACCCGCAGGTGCCGATCGAGGAGACGGTCGGCGCGATGGCGGAACTGGTCCAGGCAGGCAAGGTCCGCCACCTTGGCCTGTGCGAAGTGCGTCCGGAAACTCTCCGTCGTGCCAACGCCGTGCATCCGATCACCGCGCTGCAGACCGAATGGTCGCTCTGGTCGCGTGACATCGAAGCGGAGATCGCGCCGGCCTGCCGAGAACTCGGCATCGGCATTGTGGCGTATTCGCCGCTCGGCCGCGGCTTCTTCACCGGCCGGTTCACCTCCGCCGACAGCTTCAGCAAGGGAGACCTGCGCGGTGCCGTACTGCCACGGTTCAGCGAGGAGAATCTCGTCAAGAACGTGTCGCTCGTCGAGGCGTTGGCGGCGATCGCCGCCGAACGGGGTGTCACGCCGGCCCAGCTCGCGCTGGCCTGGGTGCACCACCGCGGCGAAGGCGTCGTCCCGATCCCCGGCACCCGGCAGATCAAGTACCTGGAAGAGAACGTCGCTACGGCGGATTTGGCGTTGACCGCTGACGACTTGGCCGCTGTCGAGGCGGCTGTCCCGGCCGATGCCACCGCCGGTGATCGCTATTCGGTACCGGATCAACAGCTGATCGACCAATAGTTCGCCGCCCCTTTGACGCTGTTCAGGCGCGATGCGGGAAGCTCTCCGCATGGCGCCTGAACGCTTCCTTGCAGGAGAGGTGCCGAGAAAGGGTGAGCGCGTTGTCGTAGACCATCTCGTCTACGACGGCGACGGGATTGTCGGCGACCACCAGAGTGGCGGCGATTTTCAGTAGTCGCCTGCCTGTTCCGTCATTGCCCGAGGCCGGGGTGACAGCGCGGGTGTGCCTGCGCACGCCGCGCCGTCGCAGCAAGTGTCCCAGCGCGACAGCCCTGGACTCCAGGGCGAGCCTTTCCTCCGGATCCAGCGAATCATGGGCGACCACGGCTCGCACCTCCGCCACCACGTGTTGTTCGCCGTGGCCGGCCATTACGAGGTGCCCGCGGCGATAGATCACCGGACTGCCTGGTTCGATTCCCAGCCGGGTCGCCGATCCTTCGGTGACCGGACCGATCTCGTGCAGTGTGGAAACGTAACGCACGGGACGCCGCAGCCACTCGCTGAGGGTGGTCGTGAAGCAATCGGTGGTCCAGATCTGTGTGGCCAGCCGACTCGAGATGTTCGCCAGGCGTTCGGAAAGGGGCGGATGTAACGCATGCTCCGGACTCGGCCCGCTCCGACGAAACGGGCTCGAGGTGGCACTGGCCTCGGAGAGAACGAAATCCAGCGGTTCCCCGGCTACCCGTGGTTGTTCCAATTTGCTCTCCCTGTCCGGTTCGCCGGATGCTTCGATCTCCATCAACGCACCATTCCGGGAAGCTGCCTGCCAGATTCGGCACGCCGGGCGAGAACGAGTCTCCCCTCGGCCAAGTCAGTCGAGTCGGTTACGCCGGAATTCGGCTCGGGTGGCAGTTCTGCCGAATTCGCCGTGAGCCCCAGCCTGTCGAGATCCTGAACGTATTTGGCGATCAGGGCCGAGGAAACATGGGGGATGTCTCTGCCGAGTCCCGAATCCGCGGCCCGCACCGTGGTCCGGAACCCATCGGCGGACACCTGGGCACCGGAAGCCGGATCCAGCGGGGCGGCAAACGCGTGCAGCAGCGGCAGTATCGAGCTCTGCCGCAGCGGCTCCGGCAAGTTCCGGACAGCGGCCTCGAACCGCGTGCACCATTCCGCATGGTCCTCGACACGATCGAGAGGATGCCCGGCCTCGATCAGCCAGTCGACAAACGTATCCAGGGAAATAGCGTCGTCATGTGGGTTGATGACATTGAACGTCCGGTACCCCTCGCCCGCTCGCGCGCCCAGTTCGGTGATGGCCTCGGCGGTGAAGTCGGCAGGCAGACCGTCGTAGTGCGCGGGGCGGCGATCGCCCCGCGAATCGGTCAGATAGAACGACTTCGGTGCCAGGCCGGCGACGATCAGGCTGAGCAGCAGTCGGGTGAAGACGTCGGACACGTTGAGCTGCCCCGCATACCAGGAGTGGGCAAGGATCATGCCCGGACGGAACACCGCGACCGGCAGGCCGCAGAGATCATGCGCCTCTCGGAGTACCACTTCACCGGCCCACTTGCTGGTGGCATATCCGTTGGCGTATCCGTGATCCAGTTCCCGGACCGGATTGCTCACCCGGAGGTCGCTGTCCTCGTCCGGGCACGATTTCTGGGTGGCGACCACTGCTACGGTAGAGATGTAGTTGACCGGCTTGATCCGCGTGGTCAACGCCATCCTGATCAGTTCGGTGGTACCGACTACGTTGGCGCCGAACAATTCGTCGTAGGGAAGCACGTGGTTCACCTGGGCCGCCGTATGCACGATCAGGTCGACGGTTTCGCTCAGCCGCCGCCAAGTGGCGGTGTCCAGCCCGAGGTTCGCCTCGGCGACATCGCCGCGGACCACCTCCAGGTGATCAGCGGCCAACTCCTCGAAGCGAGCCGACAGTTCGCCGTCGCCGGCGAAGGAATCTGTCAGCCGGGCCGTCGCGGCCTGCGCCGTCTCGCCGCGAACCAGGCAGATCAGCCTGCCTCCGGTGCGGGACAACCGCTGCAACCATTCCAGGCATAGGAAGCGACCTAGATAGCCATTGGCGCCGGTGAGCAGCACCGTGGTGGGTGCGCCGGTCGCGCGAGGCAAGGTGACGGCCCCGGCCAGTGTCGCGGCGTCGAGGAACTTGTCCAGTGTGAGTTCCGTAGCGCGCACGGTCGTCGCGTCCGGACCGTGAACGGCGGCGAAGGTGGGACGTTTGGCCGAGGATGACGATCCGGCCGAGCCGGAAAGGTCAGTCCGTGCGGTGAGGAACCGGCTGAGTGCCTCGGGGGTGGGATGTTCCCTGATCACGATGGTCGGCAGGCGCAATCCCGTCCGCTTGACGATCCGGGACTGCAACTCGGTGTAGGACAACGAGGTGAAGCCCAGCTCGTCGAAGTCGCTGTCACCCGAGACCGAATCCGCGCCGGGGTAGCCTGCCACCTCCGCGGCTTGTTCCCGTACGAGCGCGAGCAGCGAATCGAACCCCTGTTCCACCTTGCGCTCGGCCGGTTCCGTGGCCGCGGGTTCCGCCATGGCGGCGGACCGGTCCCCCGCGGGGCGAGCCAGAGTGGGCGCGTCGTACCAGAAGCGCTGATGCTGGAAGGGATAGCCGGGCAGTTCGGCGAACCGGCCGCCGGTGGAGCCCGGCAACGTGTCCCAGTCGATCGACACCCGGTTGACATACGCCTGTCCCAGCGAACGGCGGAAGGACCGCAGATCGGCGGCATCGCGGCGGACGGTGGCGATGACCGTGCCGTTCGTGCCGGTCTCGGCGAGGGTTTCTTCGATCGAGTCCGACAGCACCGGGTGTGCGCTGACTTCGACGAACCGCCGGTATGAGCGCTCGGCCATCGTGGCGACCGCCTGCCGCAGGTCGACCGTTTCACGGAGGTTGCGGCACCAGTAGCCGGCGGTCAGGTCGAGGCCGTCCACCTGACCGCCCGTGGTCGCGGAGAAGAAGGGGATCGAGCCCCGCCGGGGCTTGATGTCGGCGAGTTCCGCCCGGAGATCGCCGAGGAGGGGATCCATCAGGGAGCTGTGACTCGCGTAGTCGATGGCGATCCGGTGAACCGGGATACCGCGTTCCCGGAACCAGGCCATCGTGGCTTCCAGCGCGGTGATCTCGCCGCTGATCCCGGTGGCCGACGGTCCGTTGACCGTGCCGATGCTGACCGGATTTCCCAGCGATTCCAGGATTTCCCGGACTTCTCCGACGGGGCGCCCGATCAGGGCCATCCCGCTGTCGCCTGCGTGCTCACGCAGCAACAGTCCGCGCACCGCGACGATACGGACGGCATCGGCCAGCGACAGGGCACCGGCGACGTACGCGGCGACGATTTCGCCCTGACTGTGCCCGGTCACCGCGTCCGGCCGGACTCCGTGCGCGTGCCAGAGCGCGGCGAGCCCCACCATCATGGCGAACAGCGCCGGTTGGACCACGTCGACCGGCTGCGCGGATTCGGTGTCCTCGGTGCACAGGAAATCCGCGACCGACCAGCCGAGGTGCGGCAGCAGAGCCTGATCGCACTCGGTGAGCGCCGTGGCGAACGGCGGCGCGGTGCGGGCCAGTTCCCGAGCCATCCCCCACCACTGCTGGCCCTGCCCGGAGAAGACGAACGCCGTCAGTTCGTTGCCCCGCCCCCGCCCTTCTACAGCGTCGTCGCTGTAGTCCCCGGCGGCCAGAGCGGCCAGAGCGGGCCGGTGGTCACCGGTGTCGTCCGGCAGTGCGATCGCCCGGTGAGGCAGGGACGAGCGGGTTCGGGCCAGGGTCCGCGCGACATCGTCGAGGTGACCCTGGATCTCCGCGGGTGCGCCCGCGGCCAGGTCGTCGGCCAGATCCCGCAGCCGGGCCGCCGTCGCGCGCATTCCGTCGGCCGAGGCCGCGGAGAACACCCACGGCGCCGGGTCGGCGGGGGCGGGCGGCTTCTCCCCTGCCACCTCCCCGGGCGGCTGCTCCAGGATCACGTGTGCGTTGGTGCCACCGATGCCGAAGGCGGACACCCCGCCCCGGCGCGGTGAGTCGCCTGTCCAAGCGGTGGCCTTGGTCAGCAGCCGCAGCCCGTCCGGGCTCCAGTCCACTTGGTCCAGCGGTATGTCGGCGTGCAAGGTCCTGGGCAGCGTTCCGTGCTGGATGGACAGCGCCATCTTGATCAGGCCGACGATTCCCGCGGCTGCCTGGGTGTGCCCGAGGTTTGACTTGGCCGAACCGACCCACAGCCCCGCCGTGCGGTCACTGCCATAGGCGGCCTGCAGTGCCTTGCCCTCGATCAGATCGCCGAGCTGGGTGCCGGTGCCGTGCGCCTCGACAGCCTGGACGTCGGCGGCGGTGAGCCGCGCGTCTGCCAACGCCCGCTGGATGACTTCCTGCTGGGCGATCCCGTTGGGCGCGGTCAGCCCGTTGCTCGCGCCGTCGGAGTTGATCGCCGAGCCGCTGATGGCGGCCACCACCGGGTGGCCCCTGTGCCGGGCGGCGGACAGCCGCTCCAGGACCACCACTCCCGCGCCCTCGGACCAGGCGACGCCGTCGGCACCGGCCGCGAATGCCTTGCACCGGCCGTCGGGTGCGAGCAGCCCCTGCTTGCCGAAGTCGATGAACGCGGCCGGGGTCGACATCACGGTGACTCCGGCCACGATGGCGCGATCACATTCGCCGTCCCGCAACGCGCGCCGCGCCTGGTGCAGCGCGACCAGGGAAGAGGAGCAGGCGGTATCCACGGTGAAGCTCGGGCCGCGCAGGCCCAGGTGGTAGGAGATCCGGCCGGACGCGACCCCACCGGCGTTGCCGGTCATCGCGTAACCGTGGTAACGGTCCATGGACTCGGACACCCGCGGGAGATAATCCGAGGACATCATCCCGACGAAGACCCCGGTTTCCGGGCCCTGCAGCGCCAGCGGATCCAGACCGGCCCGGTTCAGCGCCTCCCACGCCAGTTCCAGCAGCAGCCGGTGCTGCGGATCCATGGCGCGCGCCTCCACCGGGGTGATGCCGAACAGCTCCGCGTCGAAACCCGCGACGTCGTCCAGGAAGCCCCCGACCAGGTCGGGCGGTATCCCCGGGATCTCGTCGGCCGGCAGGTCCGCCAGCGACCAGCCGCGATCCGACGGCGGTGGGCCGACGACTTCCCGCTCCTCGATCAGCAGCCGCCAGAAATCCTCCGGGGTGCCGATCGCTCCGGGCAGCCGGCACGCCATGCCCACGATCACCACCGGATCGTCGTCCGCTGCGGACCGGGGCCGCGTCGGCGCTGGTGCGGGGGTCGCCCGATCGGTGCGGCTCGACCGGCCCGCCAGATACGCCGCGAGTGCCATGGGCGTCGCGTGGTTGAAGACGTCGGCGCTGCTCAGCGCCGTCCCGGTGGCGGCACTGAGCGCCTTCGCCAGCCGCATGGCGCCGAGTGAGTCGATGCCCATGTCGCGAAAGGCACTCTTTGAGCTGAATTCGTCCCGGCCGGCCGGACCGGAGTCGTCCGCCAGCACGCTCCGGGCGTGGGCGATGACGACGCGCAGCAGTTCCTCGGCTCCCGGGCCACTGGCCGCGTCCGGTTCTTCGCGCCGGTGGATCCGCTCGGCCCGGTCAGCCAGCTCGGCGAGCTTGTGCCGGATGATCTTTCCGGTGGCGGTGCGCGGAATGCCGGGCACGACCAGAAGTTCGGCCGGGAATTTGTGCGGTGCCGCCCCCTTGGTCGTCAGGTGCTTCGTCACGTCGGGCAAGGTGGCCGAAGAGCTCTCGGTGACCAGCAGGCTGGGGTATTCCCCAAGCCGTTCGTCGGCGCGTCCGACGATCGCCGCGGGCCCGATACCGGGCAGATCCGCGAGGAGCTCCTCGACCTCGGTCGCGGGGAACTTCTTGCCGCCGACATCGATCATCTCCGCGGCGCGGCCGTGGAAGGCGACCAGCCCTGCCTCGTCGAGACTGGCCAGATCACCGGTGCGCAGCCAGCCGTCCTGAAAGGACAGTCCGGTCAGATCCGGATCCCCCAGGTAGCCGCGGAAGTGGTGCGGGCCGGTGAACCAGAGTTCGCCGACCGTCCCTGGGGTACAGTCGGCGCCGTTCTCGTCCACGATACGGACGCCTGCCCCGGACACCGGTCTGCCGATGCCGCGGGCGGCGACGTCGTCCGGATCGTTGGCGCTGGTGAACAGGCCGGCGCCGAGTTCCGACATCCCCCACTGCACGACGACCGACTCGGCGAGTGAGTCCCTCAGATCGGCCACCAAGCGTGGCGATGCCACGGAACCGGCGGTCCGCACCTCCCGGAAACGGACGGAGTGCTCGCCGGGGTTCTGTCGCAGGTGGTCGAGAAGGTCGTGCAGCTGGGTAGGCACCGCGAAGAGGGTCACCTGTTCACTGGCCGATGACCGCATGACGTCGATCAGCTTCTCCGGGCGCCAGCCGTCGAGCATGAGCTGCGAAGCGCGGGAGAAAAGTGCCATGTGGATGGACAGCAGCCCGAACAGGTGCGTGACGGGGGCGGCGCTGACAAGGCGATCCGCGCCGGAATGCCCGCTCGCGGTCACCACGGCGGCGGCGTTCGACAACAGGCCGTCATGGCTGTGCACACAGATTTTCGGGCGCCGCGAGGTGGTTCCGGAGGAGGGGGTGAGCAGGAAAGGGTCGTCGGGCCGCACGCGGACGGGGCGGGGTCGCGCGTCGGCGAATTCTTCGATCAGCTCACTGATCGCGACTGGCCGGTCTTCGGCGAGGATGACGACGCCGTCCGGGTCGGATACGGTCGCACCGACGATCGGAACCTTTTCCCCGTGCGGCTTGCCTGCCCGCTGCGCCACTGTGATGACGGTTCGTGCCCCGACCCGCTGGGCCAAAGCGGCCACGTTCTGCCCGGGCTCGCGAGGGTTGATCGGCAAGAGAACTCCGCCCGCGGTGGCAACGGCCGCGTGCACCACGAGGAAGGCCCAGCTGTTGGGTAGCTGGGCGACGACGACGTCCCCGTGGCCGACACCGCGTTCCTGCAATCCCCTGGCCAGTGCCTGGGTGGATTCCTGCCAGCGGTTCCAGGTCCATGTCTCCTTGCCGTCGACGAAGGCCACGCTGCCCGCCTCGTCGGAGGCG
The DNA here is from genome assembly GCF_042647925.1 of Amycolatopsis speibonae. Lineage (NCBI taxonomy): Bacteria > Bacillati > Actinomycetota > Actinomycetes > Pseudonocardiales > Pseudonocardiaceae > Amycolatopsis > Amycolatopsis speibonae. Next base: position 19,628 of record NZ_JBHRWK010000143.1, on the reverse strand, counting down.
GCCGCTGCCAGCACACGCGGAAGTGTCTGTCCAAGCAGGCCGGTGCCGGGTCCGACGTGGTAATCGTATGAGGTCAGCAAGACCGTCCCCCTGCCATCTGGCCCACCAACACGCGGATCACTCCTGCCACGCGAAACCGGGAGATTCGGCGCCGAGCTGACGAAGGATTCTCCTGAACGCCCGCCAACGTGTACGGGGTGGTCACAACGGAAGCAGATACCCGTCAGGTGCGTCGGATGGTTGACTTGCTACCGGGCTTGACGGGTTCCTGCGACGTAAAGTACTCCCCGAGTCGGAACGAGCAGTCGCGTTGGTGCGAACTTCCATAAAAGGCTGCCCTTTTGGCCTCGGGTTCCGCGAGAGCGCCCGCTTGTTCCGGACACCGGCAGGACGCGCTGACCTTGAGCTTGCTTTACAATGCTGCCGAGAACCCGGTACCGAACCATCCCCCGCATATCCGCAACCGGTTATGGATGCGGCCTTTCGACACTCTTCCAGACTGGGAATTCTCACATTCCTGCACGCTTGCCTACGCCTCCGACAGGAGGCTACTTGATTGACAGCGAGACGCTGCGGCGATCTTTCTGTTCATTACCGCCCTCAGCCGAGATGCGCCGCACCGATCAGCGCGAGCAAGGTGTTCTCCCCATCGGCGATTTTGAACGATTTCGCATCACGAAGAAGCTTTTCGGGATAGAAGACATCTCCGTCGGAGAACCGGAGGCCCCGCCGATCGGTCGCCCGGGCACCGCAAAGCTGGGAAGCGGCGTCGCAGACCTCGAACGCGGTCTCCGTCGCGAACACCTTCGCGGCGCAGGAATGCGCGAGGGAGCCGACCTTTCCCGCGGCGGCCAGTTCATAGTTGTGTACGTAGGTAGCGCGGGTCAGCGCGCGGGCAGCCTCCAGTTTGGTGAACATGGAGAACAAACGCAGCTGGGTGGCCTGATGCTCGTGCAGCGGCTTCCCGCCCTGGACACGTTCGGCCGTGTAGCGCAGGGCACCCTCGTAGGCCGCGCGGCCGGTGCCGAAGGCCAACAGGGCCATGGAGACACTGGCGACGGTGTGGGTGGCGTGCATGGCCATGCCGTAGGCGTCTTCGCCGATGAGCAGGTGGTCCTTGGGGATGCGCACGTCGGCAAAGCTCAGCGACGCTTGGTTCATCGGGCGCAGGCCGAGCTTGTCGAGGGGCTCACCCTTCGTGACGCCGTCGAGGTCCAGCGGTACGACCGCGATCCCGCCGCGGGCGAGGTTCGACGAGTCGAGTGTGCAGCACACCAGGGCATGGGTGGCCGTCGCCGTGCAGCTGGCCCACGGCGCCTTCCGCCCGCTGAGGACCCAGCCGTCACCGTCCTCGCGTGCGATGAGGTCGCCACCCGGCACGGCCAGCGACGGGGTGTGCGCGGCCATCATGTCCGATCCGTGCCGGGAGTCCGTGATGGCGAAACAACTCGACCACTCCGGCCGTTGCCCGGTGAAGAAGGGCCGCGCCAGCTCGTCGACGAGTCGTGGACTGCCGAAGTTGTAGACGAACTGGTACACCAGCGGGGCAATGAACAGCGAGGCCGCCAAGCCGGCGTCGCCGGTGGCGAGTTCTTCGAGGACGAGGTATTCCTCGAGACGACTCAAGCCGAGACCGCCGAACTCCGGCGGCGCGGTCAGATGCAGGAACCCTTCGCTCCGGGCCGTAGCCAGGAACTCGAAATAGGGCGAGCCTGGCGCGACGGCGTCCTCGGCGCTCATGACGTCCAGTTCATGCCCAAGCGGTAAAGCGTGTTCACGCGCGAATGTTCTGGCGCGCCGTTGCCATTCTCTCGCGTTGTCGGAGATCGTCAGGTCGAGTTCTACGAAGGGCTCTTTGTCGTTCATGGTGTGTGATTCCTTGTATGGGCTCGGGACGATCCGGCGAGCAGCCTGGCACAGGCCGGGACGATGGTGACGCGATCGACGATGTGCCATCCGCGCCGGGCGGCGACCGGGCGCAGTTCGCCGTCTGGTTCGAAAGCGATGGCGATGCCGACGTGGTCGAAGAGTTCCGAGTCCCGGACCGTGTTCCCGATGGCGACCGCGCTGTCGTGGTCGAAGGATTCGGTAGCCTTGAATCCACGCATGATCGACTCTTTGCCGCCCGGCAGCCCGGGCGGGTTCGCGAGACGTCCGGTAAACCGGCCGTCGACGATTTCGGTTCCGACACCATGCCCCGAAGCCACGCCCAGGTCGAGGGCGGCCACCGTCATGATCGTGTCGGCGTTCCCCGAGATCAGATGGATCTGGTAGCCGTTGGCCTTGAGCAAGGAGATCAGCTCCTCGGCGAACGGGAAGAGCCTGCTGCGGCAGGCGTTCCACGTTCTCCTGGCGGTCGCCCACGCCCGGTCGAACGCGACACCCCGGATCGCTTCCGAGTAGAGCCGGTATGACTCGACGTGCAGGTGTTCGCGGTCGCTCGTGGCCGTGGCATAACGCTTTATGGCGCCCAGGCAGGCCTCTGTCGCGGTTCGGTCGCAAACCCCGTCAACAGCCAGGTTCCTCAGGTAGTACATCCCCAGCACACCGGGCAACAGGGTGCCGTCCATGTCCAGGAACGCGTGCCTGGCCTGGTCTTCCGGATCGGCGGTCATGATTCACGGTGAACGGCATCGTCGGCGATCCGCCGCAACGTCGCCACCGCGGCGCGGGGCAGAACCTTGTCGTCGAGCGCCGCGACGGCTTCGGCGTGGCGCTCGACGATCATCCGCTCGACGGTGGCGGGCGCGCCGGTCGAGGTGATGATGTCGAGGACTTGCCGGGCGGTGTCGTCGCTGAGTCCGGCATCGCCGACGTGCTCGGTCAAGAAGTCCTTCTGGTCCTGGTTGGCTTCACCGACCGCGACCGCGAGCACCAGAGTCCGCTTGCCTTCACGGAGATCATCGAAGACCGGTTTGCCGGTGGCGCCCGGATCCCCGAACAGGCCGAGGAGGTCGTCCCGCAACTGAAAGGCGTCGCCGAGAGGGAGGGCGAAGCGACTGAGAGCGTCGAGGAACCCTGTGTCCGCTCCAGCGAGCGCGGCTCCGATGTGCAGGGGACGCTCGACGGTGTACTTTGCCGTCTTGTACCGCGCGACGATCAGGGGCGTCTGCCGGTCGTCCAGCGGGCCGAGGGTGGCGAGCAGATCCAGGTACTGGCCGTAGTGCATCTCTTCGCGCATGGCGTCGAGGAGGCCGCTGACCACGGTCCTGCGGTGGCCGGGCAGGTCGGCGGTGGTGACGAGTTCATCGGACCAGGTCAGCGCCATGTTGCCGATGAGGAGGGCGGCACTGAGCCCCAGGTGACGAGGGTCGTTGCTGTGGGCGTAGCGCCGGGCGAGCGCCCGGTGGACGGTCGGCTGGGAGCGCCGCGTGAGGCAGTTGTCGATGATGTCGTCGTGAATGAGGGCGAAGGCCTGGTACATCTCCAGCGCGGCGGCGGTCTGCACCACCATCGGGGGAACGGCCGGGCCGGCGACGGCCTGCCAGCCCGCCAGGCACAGCAGCGGCCGGATGCGTTTGCCCCCGGCGGTGATGTGAGCCCGGATCATGGCCGGGACCTCGGGAACGAGCCCGTGGTCGCGAGCGTGACATTCCTTCTCGTCAAGAAAGGAGACCAGGCGCTGGGTCACTTTCGCCTTCAGGTCGGCGAGGTCGGCGCCCAGTGCGGCGTCGTTCGTGGCGGGAGCGGTCATGGCCTGGTTCCGTACCCCTTCTGCTCGAGGGCGAAGATGCGGAAGCTGTCTCGGCCACTGGTGTCCAGATAGCTCTGGTAGGCCGGGCCCGCGCCGGTATAGAGGCTCCAGATCGCGTCGTGTTCGGCGCCGGTGAGCGGCCGCGCGATCACCGGAACGACCTGGTTGCCGACCGTGACGGTCGCCTGCGGAAAGGCGAGCAGGTTGACGGACCAGTCGGGCTGGGCGCGCCTGCCGAAATTCGAGGCGACGACGGCGAAAGCCTCGCCGTGCGGCATGAAGAAGAGAGGCGTGGACCGCGGTCTTCCGCTCCGTCGGCCGGTGGTGGTGAGCAGGAGTGTTCCGGCACCGGTCGTCCCGCCCATGCTGATCCGGCCGTGGGAACGACGGAGCAGGAACCGGTCGACGGGAACCATCACGGTCCGCATGAAGGTGATGAACCAGGGTTTCGGCGCCAGGCGGACCATCGTTTTCCACAAGAAGGCTTTGGTCTTCGGACGAATCATGGGGATTCCTGACTGTGGTGGAGGAAGGTTCAGGTGCCGCGAAGGAGATCGGCGGCGCGTTCGGCGATCATGACCGTGGGCGCGTGGGTGTGCCCGCGGGTGATACGCGGCATGACCGAGGCGTCGACCACCCTCAGCCCGGCGACGCCGTGGACACGGAGTTCCGGGTCCACCACCGAGTCGTCGTCCGTCCCCATCCGGCAGGTGCCCGCCAGGTGGTAGACGGTGTCCGAGCGACGGCGGACGTGATCTTCGACGGACCCCGAGTCGCCGAGATCGAGATCCGGGTACCAGGGCTTGCCGATGTAGGGCATGAGCGCGGCCGTGCCGAACATCCGGCGGGCGATCTTCATGCCGTAAGTCAGCCGCCGGAAGTCATCACCGCCCGGGTCGGATAGGTACCCCGGGTCGATTTCGGGGCTCTCAAGCGGGTCGGGCGAACGCAACCGGATTCGTCCTGTGCTCTTCGGCTGCAGGAGGACCACGGCGATCGTCAAGGCGTGCTCCGGTGGAGGATCGACGCCGTGGTCGACGAACGCACACGGGAGGAAACTGATCTCCAGATCCGGGCCAGGTGACGCGGGATCACTCGCGGTGAAGTACGCCGCCTCGGCGACGTTGGACGTCAGCGGGCCGCGCCGATCCTTCTCGTAGGCATCGAGGGCGGCTGCTTCGCTTGCGGAAGCCAGGGTGACCGGCCGCGGACAGTGGACGATCAACGGGGTGAAAAGGTGGTCTTGCAGGCCACTGCCAACGCCGGGCAGCGGGTGCACACAGTCGATCCCGTGCTCGGCGAGATGATCCGCGGGGCCGATACCGGAGAGCATCAGCAGGTGCGGCGTGTTGACGGCACCCGCGCTGACGACGACCTCGCGCCGGGCGATGATCGTGCGGCGTACGCCGCCCTCGTCCAGTACCTCGACGCCGGTGGCGCGACCGTCGGAAAGGGTGATCCGCAGCGTGCGAAGCCGGGTGAGGACATCGAGGTTGGGATGCACGAGCGAACGCAGGTAGCCGTCGGCGGAACTCCAGCGCTCACCCCGGCGCTGGGCAGTCGGCATCCGCGCATATCCCGTGCTGTCGGCGGCGTTCACGTCCGTCGCCGCAGGAAGGCCGAGTTCGGCGCAGGCCCGCAAGAAAGCCCCGGTGGCCTCGGACTCTCCTCGGACGTCCTCCACGTGCAGCGGGCCGTCGAGACCGTAGATCCCTGAAGCGTCGCCTCCGCTTCGGCGCTCGGCTCTGCGGAAGTACGGTTCGACTTCCGCGTAGGACCAGCCTTTTGCCGCCCAGCCGTCGAAATCCGCTTGATGGCCTCGGGTCCAGACGTTCGCGTTGAGCGACGAGCTACCACCCAGGACACGGCCACGCGGGCACCGGATCACTCGGTCGGCGAGGCCCGGCTGAGGAGTGGTGCGGTAGTCCCAGTCGTTCTCGCCGCCGAAAAGCGTTGGGAACGCGATCGGGATCTTGATCGCCGGATGATCGTCGGGACCACCGGCTTCGATCAAAGCGACCCGATCCGGGGAGCCCATGGCGAGACGCGCGGCGAGGGCGCAGCCAGCCGAGCCGGCACCGACCACGATGTAGTCATAGGAATCTTCCATGAGCAACTCCTGAGGATGAACAAGAGCAAGGATTACCAAGCAGTTCACAAATAAGTCAAGAATCGCGGAGAAATCTACTCAAGAAACGGAATTATCAGGTTTTTTCAGATAGTTTTTCTGCCCGAACGCGCATATCTTTCCGACACGCAGGGCACCTCTCTGCTTTAAATGCCCCGTCGAATGAGGTGTCGTCGGCTGAGACGAGGGTAGCGCGGCTGAGCGCGACGTATGCCCGGGGGCGTGCTTGGGCAAGGCCGCTGATCGCCGATTCACGGCTCTGGCCCACCACCATGCGGATCACTCCTGTCACGCGAAACCGAGAGATTCGGCGCCGAGCTGACGAAGGATTCTCCTGAACACCCGACAACGTGTACGAGGTGGTCACAACGGAAGCAAATACCCGTCAGGTGCGTCGGATGGTTGACTTGCCACCGGGCTTGACAGGGTTCCTGCGACGTAAGGTACTCCCCGAGCCGGACCGAGCAGGAACGGCGAGTGTGCCGGGCCGGTATGCTCCTTGTCCGGGAAACAGTCCGACTTGAGGCTGTCCGAGGTTCATGGTCGGGTCACCTTCTGTCCGGCTTGTTCTGCCGCGCGAAGGTTTTCGATGGCCAGGACGGTATCGGCCGAGGTTCCGCCGAAGCGCGAAGTGTGCCCGAACAGTGTGCGCGGCCGCATTTCGTCCCTGCTCTTGTGGGCCGAAAGAATGAGTGTCTCGGCATGTCTCGAACTGTCAGGATCCGCCTCCCCGCTGGAAAGCATTCCGTGCGGAAAGGAATTCGTAGTCGCCCCTGCGCAGGGTGCGCAGGCGCAGGCGATAGTGCAGGGTCGAGCTCGGCCAGAGGATCGTTCCGCTCGGCGACTCGTTCTGGTACCAGTTGCGGCAGTTGCCGGGCGCCCAGACCGTCCGGGCGAAGCGTGTCCGCATCTCGGCCATGAAGCGGTCGGTCGCGTCGTGGCGGACGGTCAGGGCCCTGGCGCCGGTCGAACGGATGGTACGGATGGCTTGGTTCACATAGCGGGCCTGTGCCTCGATGTTCGGTACGACGCTCGTGTGCGGCGCGAATCCGTTCGGTCCCAGGATCATGAACATATTCGGGAAATCCGGCACCGCGAGCCCGTGGTAGCCGTGCATACCGCCCTGCCACGCCTCCTTCAGCAGCCGGCCGCCGATGCCGGCGATCTCGATCCGGTCGAACGAGCCCGTGAGGTCGAATCCGGTGGCGTAGACGAGTACATCGGTCCGGTGCTCCCCACCGGCCCCGTCGACGATCCCGTCCGGGCGCATTTCGGCCGGGCTGCCGGCCACGACGTGGACGTCCGGCCGGTTCAGCGTCGCGTAGTAGTCGGCGGAGAACAGGACTCGCTTGCAACCCAGGGGATAGTCCGGCGTCACGAGTGCGCGCAGCGACGGGTCCGCGATCTGCTCGTCGATCTTCCGCCGCACGATCGGCTCGGCGACCCGCAGCAGTTCCGGCCGGGTGTGGAAGGCGAAGCCACGTTTCTCCCGTCGCAGGTAGATCCTCAGCCGGTGCAACGACCGCGCGGCGGGGAGCCAGGCGAAAAGCCGTTGCCGCCAGGCCGGGATCGCCGCGTCCGCCTTCGGTAGCACCCACGGCGCGGAGCGCTGGAAGATCGTCAACGACGCGGCTCGTTCGGCCAGGTGGGGCACGACCTGTACTCCGGAGGCACCGACGCCGACGAGCGTCACATGCTTGCCCGTCAGGTCGACGTCGTGGTTCCAGCACGACGTGTGCCAAGTACTGCCCCGGAACGTCGCCGCGCCGGGCACCTCGGGAATCCGGGGCACGTGCAGACCACCGACTCCGAGTACGAGGAACCGGCTGACGTAGGTGGTGCCGTCCGCGGTCTCGACGGTCCACTCCGCCCTGTCCTCGTCCCAGCGCGCGCTCACCGCTCGGGTGCCGAAGCGGATCCGCGGCAGCAGCCCGTGTCGCACCGCGACGCCTCGAAGGTATCCGAGGATTTCCTTCTGACCGGCGTAAGTCGAGCGCCAGTAAGGATTCTTGGTGTGCGAGTACGAATACAGGTGCGCTTCGACGTCGCAGGCCGCACCTGGATATGTGTTGGAGTGCCAGGTGCCGCCGAGGTCCGGCGCCTTCTCCAGCACCACGAAATCGATCCCGGACCGCGCGAGTGCCACTGCCTGCCCGATCCCGGACAGTCCGGCGCCGATGATCACCGCCTCTGTTCGCGTCGTCATCGCGTGCCATCCCTGAGGAACGCGCCGATCTCGGGCCACAAATCGGTCCACACCTGATCTTCGTGTTCGCTGTCGTGTGTCAACCCGGGCACGGTGATCATTTCCGCGGGCAGGCCCGCCTCCCGTACCCGGGTGGTGAGTTCTTCCGACTGTGCGAGTGGAACGACCGAGTCCTCGTCGCCATGCACGATCAGCAGCGGTGCCTTGAGCGTGCCGACGCCGGTGAGTGGTTGCCGTTCCGGTGCGGCGAAGTAGCTTTCGACGTCGGTTAAGCTGAACTCGGAGTTCGCCGGGAGCAGCGTGCCGGGCTCGGTTTGTCCGGCCAAGAGTGTCGGCGGGTCGTACACCCCCATCAGCAACGCCGCGTGCCGCCACAGATCGGGGCGGCGTTCAAGCGCCAGCAACGCGGTGTAAGCCCCGCGGCTGGTGGCCACGATGCTGATCCGGGTGCCGTCGATCTCCGGGAGGTCGGCGAGATACTGGGCGGCCGCGATGACGTCGTCGACTTCTCCGCCGCCCATTTCGGCCATGGCGGTGAAATCGGGTCCGTGTCCGGGCGCGCCGCGCTGGTCGACGGTGAGGACGGCGAACCCCGCGGCGAGCAGGGGCGCGTGCTCGCTGAGGTGCGCGTAGTCGCCATCGTTGTTCAACGCTCCGCCTTCGCCTGGCGCGCACACCACGACGGCCGGATGCGGTCCGGGGTCCGGGGGAACGCTCAAGTGGCCGTAGATCACCTGCCCATCAGCCGAAGTGATCTCATGCGCGACGGTGGCCGTTTCGGGCTGTGAGCGGTCCAGCTCGTCGACGAGAAGCTCGGCGAGCACGCCCACGCTGAGGCTGCGCTGCAGCCGCACCGCGGGCACCGCGACCCCGAGTTGCCTCTGCAGCAGCACCCGTAGCTCGACCGCGGTGAGCGAGTCGACGTCGACCGCCTGCTCCTCACCGAGCTGCTGCTCGGTGAGGCCCGTGGTGCGCTGGAGCAACGGCGCGACGAGTGCGGGAAGCATCGACGCGCGATCGGCAGGCCCGGCCTCGCGCAGCCGGTTCCCGACGGATTCGTCCCCGCTTTCCGCGGCGCTCGCCGGAGCCACGGAGGCGAACGTCGGCAACGGCGCGAGTTGTGGATTCGCGCGTGCCCACCGCGGCCAGTCGATGTCGGCGACCGACACCTCCGTGGGCTGTGTGTGCAGCAACGTTCCCAGTTCGGTGATCAGCCTGGCGGGGGAAATGCCGAGGTGGCCGACTCGGCGAAGGGCATCGCCGACGAAGCCGTCGCGGCTCACCGCGACCCCGACATCGTCGACCATTCCCCAGCCGATGCTGGTCGCGAGAAGCCCCTGTGCGCGCCGGTAACGGGCGAGGCCATTGAGGAATTCGTTGGCTGCGGCGTACGCGCCCACGCTGACCGCGCCCAGTTGCGCCGCGAACGAGGAGAACAGCACGAAGAAGTCGAGGCTGTCGCCCAGAGTTTCCCGGTGCAGATTCCAGGCACCGTTCGCCTTCGGCCGGGTCGCCGCGATGAGTCGGGCCGCGTCGGTGTTGGACAGCAGAACGTCGTCGAAATCGGCCGCGGCATGCAAGATGCCGGCGATCGGGGGCATGTCGGCACGGACGTCCGTGAGGAGCGCACGCACCTGGGCGTGGTCGCCGACATCGGCCTTCTCCACGCGCACCTCGACGCCTTCGCCGGTCAGGTCTGTCAGCAGCTGCTCGGCAGCGGGTGTGGTGGCCCCGCTGCGGCCGACGAGCACAAGGTGCCGCGCGCCCTGCTCGGCAAGCCAGCGCGCCACAGTCCGGCCGAGGCCGCCCAGACCACCGGTGAGGACGTACGTCCGATCCGACCGGACTGGCGTCCCTGGCAACGACGATGCCGGCACCAGCACCTCCTCGTCGGCCATGGACAGCACGACCTTCCCGCGGTGCTCAGGGCTCGCCATGGCGCGGAAGGCTTCGGCGGCGTCGAGAGCCGGCCACGCGGCGACCGGCAACGGCACGATCGCTTTCTGTTCGTAGAGTTCCGCGACGGCCTGCATACATGCCCGGACGTCGCCAGGGCGCAGGGCCATCATCTGGTCGTAGTCGAAGGAGTGGAACGACAGCGCTCGCCGGGTCGAGGCGAGCCGCACCGCGTGGTCCGCGACGTCCCCCGGCTTGCCCAGCTCGACGAACCGGCCGAACGTACTCATCGCCCGGAGGCTGTGGTCGATCATTTTGCCGGGCAGCGAGTTCAGCACCACGTCGACGCCGGCGCCACCGGTCCAGCCCAGGATGTCGTCCGCGAACGACGACGACCGCGAATCGGCGACATGCGCGAAGCCCTCCTGGCGCAGGAAATCGCGCCGCTGTGCGCTGCCCGCGGTGACGAACACCTCCGCGCCGAGCCAGTGTGCGATCCGCGCCGCCGCCAGCCCCACGCCCCCGGCGGCGGAGTGGATCAGCACGCGCTCGCCGGCGCGCAGGTTCGCGAGCCGGACGAGCGACAGGTAGGCGGTGGCCACTGGGAACAGCGACGCGGCCTCGGCGGCGGACAGCGTGGCCGGTTTCTTGACCGCGCGCACCGCATCGAGCGTCACATGCGAGACGAACAGGTCCCGGCTGTGCACGAACACCTCGTCCCCGATTTCGAGATCGGCCACGCCGTCGCCGACCGCGACAACCGTGCCCGCGCATTCCATCCCGAGCGTCTCGCCGGAATGGCTGCCCTCGATCGCGTGCGGCGAGATCAGGCCGGTGTGCTTGAGGACGTCCTTGAAGTTGAGCCCGACATGGGATACCTGGATCTCGACCTCGCCGGGACCGGGCGGCCGGCGGGTGGTGGCGAGGAAACCGAGTTCACCACCGGACGACTCCAGCCGCACCGGGGTGAGGTCGGTGCGCGTGCGGACGTGGTCGAACTCCGAGCCGTCTTCGGCCTTTTTCAACCTCCGCACATACCGGCCGTCAGGGCGGAGGGAGACCTCGTCGACTCCGTCGTGAAGGACTTCGGCAAGCAGCGCCTCCTCCGACATGCCCGGGGCGAGATCCACCAACCGGCATCGCAACTCCGGCCGTTCGGCGGCGACGACGCGGCAGAAACCCCACAACGAAGACGCCGCCGGGTTCACCGTGGAGACACCTTGCGCACCCGTGGTCACGAGGAACAAGGGCACGACCGGCAGTTCCTGCACGAGCCGCAACGGTGCGGCGATCGGCGCGCACGCCGTATCGGCGTCGGAGCTGTCGACGTAAACCACACCACGGCAGGCCGAAGCCACGGAAAGCACACGATCGAGCCAGTCGTCACCGGCCGGATCCACAGCGACGACGCCTGCTCCGGCTGCGGCAAGGTCCTTGGCGAGCCCTGCCGCCGTGGCCGACGATCCGACGACGATCCACCGCCCGTCCGGTTGCCGCTCCGACGCCTCCGGTAGCGGTTCCGGCTGCCACACGTGCCCGTAGACCAGCGCCGGCGGCTCGTCCGCCGCTTCCGCGAGCCGCCTGGCCTGCAGCCCCCTGACCTCGGCGACGACTTCACCGTCGTCGGTCACCAGGGACAGATCGCATTCGATCCGGCCAGGGCCTGCGGCGGGCCGGCCCCGGCCGTGCACCCACAGCCGGGTGGCCGGGCTGCGGAAGAATTGCAGCGCCTCGATCCTGGCCGGGACGTAGGTGCCGGATTCCAGGCCATCGCCGAACATCAGCCCACCGGCGATCACCGCCTGCAGCGCCGCGTCGAGCACCACGGGGTGCAGCCGGTGGCCCTTCTGCTCGGCGGTGTCCAGCCGCAGTTCGGCGAACACCTCGCGGCTCTCCTGCCGCCACCACAGCCGCTCCACGGCGCGGAAGGCCGGACCGTAGTTCAGGCCGGTACCGCCGAGCCACGAGTACACGTCCTCGTGCCCGAGCTCCGGCAGTCCTTCAGTCAGGCCCGCGAGTTCGGTACGACGTTCCGGCAGCCGCGCCTTGGCGAAGTGGCCACGGCGCAGTTCGGCGTGCAACGTCCACACAGGATCGTCGGGCTGGGTGCGGCTGTGGAGCGTGAGTAGCTGCCGTGCCGGGTCGAAGCCTGCCCGCAGCGTCGGGATCGACGAGGGCGCCAGCACGAGCGGCCGGTGGAACACGACGTCTTCGAGGAGACACGGCTCGTCGTCCGGGAAGGCGGCCAGCGCGGCTTCCAGATAACCGGAGCCGGGGAATACCACGGACTCGCCGATCCGGTGATCATCGAGGTAGGACAGCGTCGAGGTCGACAGTTCGATGTCATGGACCGGCGTGACCCCGGCGACCGGCCTTCCGCCGAGCATGAGGTCAGTGGCGCCCAGCCGCTTTTCCCGTGACGCCACCGATTCCAGCCAATGCCGCTCCCGCTGCCACGGATAATACGGCAGATCGAGGTGCTCACGCGGTCCCGGATGCACCCGGTCCCACGACGGATCGGCGCCGGCGGCATACCGCTGACCGAGCGCGGTGAGCAGGTACTCGCGCTGTGGTTCCCCGCGGCGTGACGACGCCAAGCGGAGGATGTCGTCGGACCGGTCGGCCAGCGCCTCGTCGATCGCGGACGCGAGCACCGGATGCGGCCCGATCTCCAGCACGGCGCCGGGAGCCCGGGTGAGCACGCGCCGGAACGCGTCGGCGAACCGGACCGTCTCGCGGACGTTGCGCCACCAGTAATCCGCATCGAGTTCCAGCCCCTCGACCTGGTCGCCGGTGACCGTCGAGAAAAGCGGGACTTCCGCACGGCGCGGGCGAATCTCCCGCAACGCGGCGAGCAGCGGTTCGCGGATCTCCTCCATCTGGTGACTGTGGTACGCCACCTCGACGCGGAGTGGTTTCACCGACACTCCCGCGTCTGTCAACTCCCGGCTCACCGCTGCCAAGGCGTCGTGGTCACCGGCGAGCGTTGTCGCGTACGTGCTGTTGACCGCGGCGATCGCGACACCGTCCCGCAGATACGCGGCGACCTCGTCCGCGGGCAGGTCCACGGCCGCCATCGCGCCGCGTCCGGCAAGGCGTGACTGCAGGTTCGCGCGGTGGAAGCTGATGGTAAGGGCGTCTTCGAGCGTGTACACGCTCGCTGCGTAAGCGGCGGCGACCTCGCCGACACTGTGGCCCACGACGAAGGCCGGCTCGATTCCCCACGCCCGCCACAACGCGGTGAGCCCTGCCTGCACCACGAAATTCGCGACCTGCGCGTACAAGGTTTCGGTCAGCCGTGATTCGGCTTCGTCGCGGTCGAGCTCGTCCGCCATGCACACGCCGAATTTCGCCAGCACCTCGTCGCAAGCCGCGACGACCTCGGCGAAACGTGGTTCCGTCGCCAGGAGTTCACGACCCATACCCCACCACTGCGGGCCCATTCCGGTGTACACAAAGGCATTTCCCGGCCGCGTCGCCCGCCTCGGCTCGACGGTCAGTTCCCGTAGCTTGGCTGCCGCCTCCGCCGCGTCCCCGGCCACCACGAATGTCCGCAGTGGATGGTGCTCACGCTGCCGCGATGCCGCCCTGGCAACCCGCCGCAGAGACGGGCTTTCCGGACTTTCCAGCGCTGTCGCGTAGGAATCCACCAGCGCACGCAAGGCTTCCGGGCTTCGCGCCGACAGCGGCAGAAGAACCGGCCCGGCCGCCGGCTCGGCCGCCGCGGCCGGCTCGGAGCCCGTCCACTGCTCCAGGATGGCGTGTGCGTTCGTCCCGCCGAAGCCGAACGAGTTCACCCCGGCCCGGCGCGGGCCCGCCGACTCCGGGAACGGCACCATCTCCGTCGGCACCCTCAGTGGAAGCCGGTCGAACGGGATCTTCGGATTGGGCCGTTCGAAATGCAGGTTGGGCGGGATCAGTCCCTTGTCGAGACACAGCACCGCCTTGATCACCCCGGCGATACCCGCCGCCGCTTCGGTGTGCCCGAAGTTCGCTTTGACCGATCCGATCCAGTGCGTACGCGAGGAATCACCCAGGACCTCACCGATCGCGGTGGCCTCGATCGGATCACCCACTGCGGTACCGGTGCCGTGGGCTTCGAAGTACCCGACGGACGCCGGCTCGACGCCCCCGACCTGGCAGGCCCGCTCGATCAGTACCCGCTGGGCGTCCACACTGGGCACGGTGATGCCCGGTGTGCGGCCGTCCTGGTTCGCCGCCGTGCCACGCACGACCGCGTGGATGTGGTCGCCGTCACGCACCGCGGCGGGCAACGGCTTCAGCAGCAGTACACCCGCGCCCTCGCCACGGGCGTAACCGTTGGCCCGGTGGTCGAACGACTTGCATCGGGCATCCGGCGAAAGGAACCGCCCCTTGGCCATCAGGACCGTGGTGACCGGATTGACCATCACGTTCACCCCGGCCGCCACCGCGAGGTCGCAGTCCCCACGGGAAAGCGCCCCTACCGCGTGGTGCAGCGCGACCAGCGACGACGAGCATGCGGTGTCGATGGTCAACGCCGGGCCGCGCCAGTCGAACGCGTACGACAACCGCGCGGCCAACATCGTCAAGCTCACGCCGGTCGGCGTGGCCGAGCTGACGAGATGCCGGTTCGAGTCGGTCAGTTGCAGCGTCGCCGCGTCGAAGGTGAATCCACCGACGTAGACACCGATGTTGCCGGCCGCGGTCGACTTCGGCGGGATCCCGGCGTTCTCCAGTGATTCCCAGGTGACCTCCAGCAGCAGCCGCTGCTGCGGATCCAGCGCGGCCGCCTCGCGCGGCGACATCCCGAAGAAGCCCGCGTCGAACTCGTCGACCGGATTCCGCAGGAAACCACCCTGCTGTACGAACATCCGGCCCGGTGCGGCCGGATCCGCGTCGTAGTGGTCACCGATGCGCCACCGGTCGACCGGGATGTCGCCGATCGCGTCGGTCCCGGACGCGACCAGTTCCCAGAAACTCGGCATGTCATCGATCCCGCCCGGAAAACGGCAGCCGACGCCGACGATCGCGACCGCTTCTTCCGCACCCCTTGGCTCCATCAATCCGCCTTTCGACCGGTCATCCCAACTGTGGTCAGGATGCGCGCACTCGGCCGTGTCAAAGACAGGATGTGTCCGGTCTACTGGCGATTGTGTACAAAGAGGCAGGCCTACAGGACAGAAACTCGAATAGCACGCAGTTCACCTCATCCGGAGATCGCGAGTTTGTGGTAGATGTCGGAAAGATGAAATCCACTGTGGAGGTGGTCAGGCGCAAGCGCTTTGCAATCTCTCCGTTGCGCAGTCCCGCCTGGGCGAGGTTCGCGACCTTACGCTCTTTCGAAGACAACTTCGAGGTGTCGCAGGTCTCCGACCACCTTCGGATCATGTCGTCGGCACGCTCTATTCACGCTTTGTTGCCCGCCGCCGCCGCTGTTTTCCGGAAGTCTCGTAGCGCGGGCTGAACCTCGTCGTGACGTCCCTCGATTTCAGCTTGACCGCGAGTTCGTATTGAGCCTGCATCAACGTGCTCCGCGCGCCACCGCGAGTCAGGACTTCGACCGCTTTCTTCAAGATGCCGATGTTCCAGCCTTCGGTGTGCACGAGGCCGACGGTGCGCAAAGCGGTGCCGATCGCGCGGGTGGTGCCCCAGCGCCGCGCGTTGGCGAGTTCGTCATCGGCCAGGTGGAGGGCCACGGTTTCGCGTCCGCTGAGTGCCGCCCCCGACCGCCAGGGGATGACGGCGGGATTGGTGACACCCCAGCCGGCGAGTTCCCGGCCGCAGGAGATGAAGTCTTCGTAGGCCGATTCCGGTTGCCCGATCGCCATCCTGAGAAGACCGCGTGCCGCGAGTACTTCGGCGCGATCGACGAGGGCTTCCAGACTACCGCTGAGTGAATGCCTGCGCAGCAGTTCGTCAGCGCGATCGAATTCGCCGAGCTCGACCAGCGCTTCGATGGCCCAGGACACCGCGAGCGCGGCGCCGTCAACGGCTGCGATACGAGCTCGCAGCACGGTCAGCGCGATGGATTCCGTCCACCCCGAACGCGCCATCGCGCGGTCGAGGTGGAACTGCGCCGCATCGCCCTCGTCGAGGTAGGCGAGCGACAGGATCGAGTACCAGAAGCTGCCGACATCGCGCCAGTTGAACGACTTCAGTTCCCGGTGCGCGAGCTCGGCCGCCTGCCGCGGGTCTGTCCCGTAATTCACTAGCAGCATCGATCTGCACAGTGTTCTCGAATCGGTCGCGTCCCGCCTCGGCACTGACGTCAAGCCGAACGGGAAGTCCGTCGGCATCGGGACGTTCGGGCAGCCGCTCTTCGCCACTGCTCAAGTCATTCAGCCGCTGTGGCGCCACGTTGAGCACGTCGTCCGTTGGAGCATCGACACCCGCCCCGACATCGCGCTGGCCCTGGCCGATCCACTCTCCGCTCAGGCCGCTGGCGCAGTCCGCGACAAGGCCGTGACTGCTCCCGTCAGTTGACCCTCAGCCGCTTCCCCATCCCCACTGGTCTCTCTGACTGGTCGACCACAGCATTGTCGACTCTCTTTCCCGAAGGGATATTTAGCGATGCAGGCAAGGACTCTCACTGTCGCCCTAACTGCCTCCGAACCACTGATCGTCGAGTTTTATGCCCAAACCGTCTCCGCTGCGCCAAGTGCGAGCGTCCAGGTGGCGCTGAGGCGGTACGTGTGCCGATCCGCTGTGCCCGTTTTTCTCGCAGCACTTCCCGATCAGGCAGGATCGCTTTCGGTGACGGTCCAGATCAAGACTTACGGCCTAGGGTCCTCATCCGGGGAAGAACGGATTCGTTGCGACGTGGCGGACGTGACCGTTACCAGCAGGACTGGCGGCCGCCCTCGGTGAGGACGCTGCTCGAACAGTGAGACAGCATTGCGACGACCGAAGGTTCTCATGACCAGTGACTCGACCCGCACCAAGGCAGACAAGCCGCGAAGACAACCCGTGTACCGGCTGCCGGGTGTGAACGGAGAAGGATTCGCGGTGCCACTCGCCGGGAGCACCCTCGCTCGCGCCGCACGGTTGGTCCGCCGTCTGGCGCGGGACGAGGTGGACGGCGCCGAATTGCTGGCAATGCTCGGGCTCGACTCGACCGAACAGGCCTCCGCGACCAGACAAGACCGCATCGCCGCGACGACCGAACGGGACTCAAGGCCGCCACAGCCGTAAGTCGGCCAAATTTGCCCTGGCTCCCGAATCCCCAGACTCGATGCGCACGCATCGGCCTGGTCGACGCTCCCTGCCGTCGGACGCGCAACTCTGCACCGATTGCCACCGTGAACCGACCACCCCGTCCTCTTCAACACCGTCCTCCGCCGACACCGCACTCTGGGCCCGGCTTCAACTCCTCCCTTGGCCCAACTCAGCCAACGCCGGCTACCGACTCGCTGACGCGGTCGGTGCCGAACGAGGCCGCCGCGGTGCCGCTCGCGACATCAAGAACGGACTCATCGAGTTCCAAGGCACACCAGTCACCGGCGAGACCGTGGACATCGCCGACCTCCTCCTCGACCCTGCTACAAGGACTCACCGCCCGAACGACACAAGAGAAGAAACCCGAGATCACGGTCCTCAATCGAGCCGCCCTGATCGCGCTACGCCGACAATGGGACAAGAGCACTTCAGACCACTCGGCGACTCCGACATCCAGCCCGGCACCATCCACGCCGACGCGGCGAACACACTGGCCGCCGAGGGACACCCGGTCGACCACGCCACCATCACCCCGTACATCACGCACACCATCCGCCGGCTCGGCGACCTGGTGCTCGACCTCGACCCGCCCGACGCGGTACCGACACCCGGCTAGACCTCGAACCCCGCGCACTGTTCCCCGGCAGCCCGCCCGCGTAGCCCAAGATCGGCCCGAGGCCTGGACCCACTCACGCGGATGTCACGCGTGGACAGGGGCGGGCATGCGCAGGAGGCCGCTGGCCGGTCTTAGAGGCTGCGGAACACGCCGTCATCGTCAGCCTCTTCGGCGTAATCGGCGAAACTCATGTTGGCGATGGAGAGATTGGCGTCGATCGAAGGGAGTTCGGAAACGAGGGCGCGGAACGTGCCTCCTTTCTCCTCTTCCTCCTCTTCGTCGTAGTAATCGTTGTCGACGATGAGCAGGCTGCGATCCTGTGGCCGCTCTACCGGCTCGGCGGTGACCGCATCCGCTATGGCGATGTACGGGTATCCGGCGTCGTCCGGCACCAGGTTCAGCAACTCCTCCGCCGTCGCGCCCTCGTAAGAAGAATCGTCGATGAGCCGCAGGTTCGCGAGCAACCCCTCGGGTAAATATTTACGGATCAAGTCACACAGGTCGTCCCATACCGGCTGATGGTCGAAATCGGTACGGACCAGCAGCGCACCGTCACCATCGGGAAGTGTTTTCACGCGTCTTTTCTACCAGGCGTCGCGTCCCCGTCGCACGGTTTCTGCGCTCGCTGGCAATGCGGTGTGCCCCTTCGTACCGCACAAGTCCTAGGTGTATTGACAAGATCCGACTCTGATGTAAATGATCTACCGGGTAATGGGCCATTATCCGGTAGCTTGATCCACGACAGGATTCGGCGAGCTGGGTGAACATGTCGCCGATCGGTGCGCGACTTCCGGTCGGTCGATCAGGGCGGGGGTTCGGCGATGGCGGTGACCGTGACGAAGTTGGAGAACCGGCGGCACATGCCGTCCGCCGGCGCGGTTCGACCGGGTCGCCGTGCAGGTCGGCCCCGGCGATCTGGAACCGCAACCGCGCCGCGGTCGGCTCGTGGCTGACCTGGTGCGCCGGCAAACAGCACTGGACTGCCCCCGAGTTGCCGGCCGCGATGGAACGGCGGCGGGAGAACGACGACTTCGGCTGCTGGACCGGATGTCGGACCTGCCCGCGCTCGTGCTGTCGGCCAAATCCGACATGCTCGCAGGGAACTCCCTCGCCGCCGACTGTGTCGGCTGCCTGCGGACCGCTCAGACCCGCTACCCACACGACCCCGACCTCGCCGGCCTCATCGACGGCCATGCTGTGCTGGTCTACTCGGCCGTGCCGGGCACGCCCGGGGCCTCAGCGGTGGACCTCCTCCGCGTCACCGGCCTCGTGAATTGCGCCGGGTGATCGGCCAGCGGATAGTGCCGTACGGACTTGGTCGGCACAAGCCCCCTGACAGGAGCTCGGCTTTGAAGCAGCATGGATCTCCCGAAAGGCTGGTGTTCTTCACCGACGCCGTCGTCGCCATCGCCTTGACGCTGCTGGTGCTGCCGCTCACCGACCTCGTGCCGGAACTGGTCGCGGAAAACGCGCCCGCGGTCGAAGCCGTGACCGACAACTGGCCGAAGATCTTCAGTTTCCTGCTCAGCTTCGCCGTGATCGGCCGATTCTGGGTCACCCATCACCGCATCTTCGAGCACGTACGGACCTACAGCGGGCCGCTCGTCCTCGCCAACTTCTGCTGGCTCCTCACCATCGCGGTACTACCGTTCCCCACAGAACTCGTCGGCGCCTACGACTCAGAGCGCTTCACCGCCGTCTTCTATCTCGGCACTCTCCTCGCCAGCAGCCTGTCCCACACCGCACTGGTGCTCATCGTCCGCCACGACCCGGAAATCCGCGGCGACACCGAACCGATGACCGACCAATGGGTACTCAACTTCGTCTTGACCACCGCGGTCTTCGCACTCGCGGTACTGGTCGCGTTCATCGAACCCGGCCTCGGATACCT
>NZ_JBHRWK010000142.1:0-507 GCF_042647925.1 Amycolatopsis speibonae | reverse complement strand
GGTGTTCAGTTCTTTCGTCACGGTTTGATCTTGGACACCCTCCTCCCGGCCATCACACCGGCCTCCTTCACGTGATCTTCACGGAATCAATCATCTAGGGTGCCGCCGATCCTGGGCACACTCGTCTGCTGGCGGGCCCTCGAATGCGACGGCTTGCACTCACCCGCACCGTGCGCCGGGTCGCCTTCGAACTGACCGGTTCCGGCCTCGCGCTCCACCGGTTGACACGCGACTTCAGGAACTGGAGCAGAACACCATGGACCAGGTCGGGACCGGGATGACCTCGCAACGGGCGCTTGCCTACGCCTGACTTGGACGAAGGTAGCGATTGAGGAGAGTGCTGGGGCGACGGTGGAGGAATCAGGACGATCAGTGTCCCGATTCCTCCACCGTCGCGAGGACGGCCGAGCGGGGAAGATTTCGGACGTTCAGGGCGCGCCGATAAATAAACCGTATATTTTGATTTCGGCTGTCATGCTTGTGTTATGGGTTCGGTGGAGGATGTCG
>NZ_JBHRWK010000141.1:0-2032 GCF_042647925.1 Amycolatopsis speibonae | reverse complement strand
GGTTTTCTCCGGAGCGAGCCGGAGCCCGACCCCGGCCAGGACCGTCTCGATCTCGCCCCACAAGATTTCAGCGTGGTCCCGGCGGCCGTTGACCATTACTACGAGGTGAGTAGGCCGGGGGAATTTCACCCCCGGCCTCTCTCAGAACCGGACTTGAACCTCTCGACTCATCCGGCTCCCATTGCCCAGCCGTCAGGACGTGCACCGAGACGCCAATGGGCGAACAGACGAGGAGCTCGCAGAGCTATCTCGGCCAGCCATGCCATCGCGTGGCGTTCTCGGCGTTTGAGCCGTTTGTATTTCTGGCAGGCCCACCGGATCAGATGCCGGTTGAGCCTGCGGAGGAAGTAGAGCAACCGGGACTTGTAGAAGCGCCCGTAGTAGTTGATCCACCCCTGCACGATGCTGTTGAACATCCGTGCAAGGTCATCGAGGGACTTGTCACTGCGCCGGGCAAGGTGCCAGGAACGTATCTCCCGGCCCATCGCCTTCATCGCGTCCGTGCTGACCGCGGGCAAGAACGACACGAAATGCTTGCCGTGCTTGTTCTTGGCAAGCCGCGGACGGAACTCATACCCCAGGAACGTGAACTTCATGTGCTCATACAAACCCATGCGATCCTCGTCCTTGCAGTAGACGATGCGCGTCTTGTCCGGATGCAACTCCAGACCGACCTGCGCCAGGCGAGCGGCGATAGCAGCCCGCACGAACCGGGCCTGCGCTTCGCTGCGGCAGTGCACCACCGCGTCATCGCAGTACCGTTCGAACCCGAGGTTCGGGAACTCCCGCACCATCCAGGCATCGAACGCGTAATGCATGAAAAGGTTCGCCAGCAACGGCGAGATCGCCGACCCCTGCGGAGTCCCGCGATCCCGATCAACCAGCGTGCCATCCTGCCGTTGCAGCGGCGCTTGCAGCCACCGCCGCACATAGAGCAGGATCCACTTCTGGTCGGTGTGGTGGCCGACCGCCTTGAGCACGAGGTCCCAGGGCACGGTGTCGAAGAACGCCCGGATGTCGAGATCGATCACCCAATCCGCTCGCCAGCACCGTTTCCGGCATGCCCCGACCGCGTCCAACGCCGACTTGCCCGGTCGGTAGCCATAGGAATCCGGATGGAAGATCGGTTCGACCTTCGGTTCCAGATACATCCGCACCACCGTCTGGGCAACCCGATCAGCGACCGTGGGTATGCCGAGAACCCGAACCCCTTTGCCTCCCGCTTTCGGAATCTCCACCGCCTTCACCGGAGGCGGGAAATAACTGCCCGACGACAGCCGGTTCCAAATCCGATACAGGTTCTTGTCCCGAGCCTGTTCGAACTCCGCGATCGACTGCTCATCGACACCCGCCGCACCTTTGTTGGCCTTGACCCTCTGAAATGCTTCCCAGACCACGATCTTGTCGATCTGAAACGACTTGTCCTGCTGCTTCGGTTCGTTCATCCGACTCCTCCCAGCCACGCTGGTTGATCCTCGAACGAACCAGGGCAACCCGTCCCCTTCGCTCCGCCCGCATTACCAGGCATCACCGCTACTACGAGACGGTCCGCCCGCCTGCCCCGCATCGGTACTCCGCCCCTCGCAGATTCCGCTGCTTGGGGTTCTCCCTCTCGCCGACCGGTCCAACACTCGGCCGGCGGTATCAGGGCGAGGCGTTCCCACGTTCCACACTGGAGCCTGAACCGAGCTCGCGCCACCTTTATGCCGGTCACCATCAGGGCAGTAGACAGGTATCCCCCTGACTTATCCCGGGGCAACAACTGGACCCCGGTTTTGATGACGTCACTACGCTTTCGACACTTCATCAGTGGTTCACTCACGTTCGCCTTCTCGGCTCTCACCTGACACATCTTGTGCGCCTTTTCCCGTCACGCTCACCACCACGGCTCATTCACCGCAGCAGCTGACGGCGGTTTGGAACCACTCCCTGCAGAGCGATCCCAGAGGGCCCACCTCCATCACCAGTGCAGCACCACAACCATCAGCGCGACCTTCTACATCGCAACCTCCGGTCGTGTTCGTGGCACACA
>NZ_JBHRWK010000140.1:0-858 GCF_042647925.1 Amycolatopsis speibonae | reverse complement strand
CTCGAGGTGGCGCAGACGCCACCAATACCGCGCCCAGCAAGGCCACTACCAGCGACAATCGACCCACGAACCATGACCATCACGAACTACGGCTGGAGTACTAGCGCGCTGAACGGGTGCTTTCCGTGCGATCGGATCAAAGATCCAGTACATACCATTTAGTGCGGAACATGTCTTGTTTGACGCGTTGGCAGTGGGAGCGGAGGGCTTGTTCATGCAGGCCGAGGGCGTGCGCTGCGGCTAGCCGGGTGCGGTGCGCCGCATTTCAAGGACGTGCCGGACGTAGTCGAGGCCGAGAGGGATCGAGCAGGCAGCGATTGCGGGAGTGCCCACTCCCGAACCTGACAACGCCGAAGGGAAGAACATTAAAGCGCTCCCTCGGAGTCGGTGTTCGCCGCACCTGCTCCTGCTGCACCGCCTCAGCTGGTGGCGGCCGAAGCAGCACCACCTGAGTCCGACTCATCGGTCTCGTCATCCTTGATGGGGAGACCGGCACGACGCTTGTACAGCTGGGTCGCGGTCTGGGCAAGGAGCACGGTGGCATTGAGATCCTCGCATAGGACGCGCAAGTCGCATTCCAGCTCCAGAAAGCCTGCCTCGTTCGGCTGTTCAGAAACATGAACGCGATCGAAGATACCCTGTACCCGCCCGTGTGTAATCGAGCTCTGATCGCTGTACATCCACTGGAAAATGTGCCGAGGGATGGAAATCGGCGTTTCAAGTTCCCAGTCCGGAGCATTCAGCGCGGTCTCGACCGTGGAGTGTTCCCGCTTTTGTGGACGCGGGTTTAGGCCGCGATTTCGTTGATGTTTCTGTATCCTAGCTCGTATTCTTGGGGTGTCAAGTATCCGAGCGTTG
>NZ_JBHRWK010000139.1:0-1052 GCF_042647925.1 Amycolatopsis speibonae | reverse complement strand
GTGGTCGGCGTGAGGTTGCCCAAGGCTGCAATGAGTTCGTCCCGGTTCTCGGCGACGGCGACACCACGATGGTCGAACCGTGGCCGGCTGAGCAGTGTTCGCGCGACCGAGGCGATCCCGGTTTCGGGGTGTTCCCTGAGGTGTTGGGCGAGGCGGTTTGCCTGGTCGTGGAGTGCGGTTTCGGTGCGGGCGCTGAGGGTCAGCGGCCATGGTCCCGTGCCGGTGTCCTCCGTGGCTTGTTGGGGGTGGTGTTCGAGGATGAGGTGCGCGTTGGTGCCGGAGATGCCGAAGGAGGACACGCCTGCTCGGCGGGGTTCGGGCCAGTCGTGGTGCTGGGTGAGCAGGGCGGTGTTGCCGCTGTCCCAGTCGACCTCGGGTGTGGGGGTGTCGATATGGAGGGTCTTGGGCAGGACGCCGTGTCGCATGGCTTGGACGGTTTTGATGACTCCGGCGATTCCGGCGGCGCCTTGGGTGTGGCCGATGTTGGACTTGACCGACCCCAGCCAGACCGGGCGGTCGCGGTTTTGGCCGTAGGTGGCGAGGACGGCTTGGGCTTCGATCGGGTCACCAAGGCGGGTTCCGGTGCCGTGCGCCTCCACCACATCAACGTCGGCGGGAGACAACCCGGCGTTGGCCAGGGCGGTGTGGATGACGCGCTGCTGAGCGGGCCCGTTGGGGGCGGTCAGGCCGTTGGAGGCGCCGTCGGAGTTCACCGCGGAACCACGCACCACCGCCAGGATCGGGTGTCGGTGGCGTTGGGCGTCGGAGAGGCGTTCCAGCAGAACCAGGCCCACGCCTTCACTGAACCCGGTCCCGTCGGCGGCACCGGCGAAGGCTTTGCACCGGCCGTCTTGGGCGAGGCCTCGTTGGCGGCTGAAGTCCACCAGCAGCCCGGGTGTCGCCATCACGGTCACCCCACCGGCCAACGCCAGCGAGCACTCACCCCGCCGCAGCGACTGCGCCGCCAGATGCACCGCCACCAGCGAGGACGAACACGCGGTGTCCACCGTCAACGCCGGACCCTCCAGCCCGAACGTATAAGCCACCCGGCC
>NZ_JBHRWK010000138.1:0-584 GCF_042647925.1 Amycolatopsis speibonae | reverse complement strand
TGAGCGGGCCGTCGTGCTGTGCGTGGATGAGAAGAGTCAGATCCAGGCGCTGGATCGTTCCCAGCCGGTGTTGCCGATGATGCCGGGCATGCCCGAGCGACGAACGCATGACTACGTCCGCAACGGCATCACCAGCCTGTTCGCCGCCTTTGACATCGCCGACGGCACGGTGATCGGCGAGTTGCACCGCCAGCACCGCGCGGCCGAGTTCAAGAAGTTCCTGATCACGATCGACAAGACCGTGCCCGCCGAACTGGACGTGCATCTGGTCTGCGACAACTACGGCACGCACAAGACCCCGGCGATCAAAGCCTGGCTGGCCAGACATCCTCGGTTCCACATGCACTTCACCCCGACCGGTTCCTCCTGGATCAACCAGGTCGAACGCTGGTTCGGACTACTGGCCGAGCAGAAGATCAAGCGCGGCGCCCACAAGAGCGTGCGGGCGCTGGAGAAGGACGTTCGAGCCTGGATCACCGACTGGAACACCCATCCCCGGCCATTCCTCTGGACCAAAACCGCCGAAGAGATCCTCGAGTCACTCGCCCGATTTTGTCGACGGATTTCCGGCGCAGGACACTAGT
>NZ_JBHRWK010000137.1:0-532 GCF_042647925.1 Amycolatopsis speibonae | reverse complement strand
CCCTACCGGGCACCAACGAGATGTTGACCGGCAACCAGTCCTTCTTCGCCTGCAATAACAACAACAGATCGTCGTACTTATTCCACTCCCCCTCGTGCAACACCTCCTCGTCAGGACGGAAATTCATGACCCACTCCGGCATCAGGTCGCGAACCTGCTCCAGACGGGGCTCAATCTTTGCGTGCGTGTCCGTAAGATCCTGCGCCTTCTTCACGTCGATCTGTCCGCCGGAAAGACCAGCCACCACAGGCGCGGGTACTCGCAAACCGGTCACATCCACAGCCGCGGCGTGCAAATCCCGTACCCAGTCCTGCAACTCCGTCGGCGTCGCCAGGCCCGCCGGGCTCGCCGGGTTCGAACGGTTCTTCTTCAGATACCCCTCCAGCGAGGCGTCTTCGCCAGGACCCGCACCCCAGGGCGCCTCACCCGCCGGAACCTCCGCCGGAGCGTCGCTCGGTCCGGCACCCGCCACACCCCGACCCTCTGCCCCGGGACCGGACACAGGATCAGCGTCACCAGGGCCGAGATGCCG
>NZ_JBHRWK010000136.1:0-1201 GCF_042647925.1 Amycolatopsis speibonae | reverse complement strand
CTGGTGGCGGGCCTGGAGCGGAAGAACGGCTGGACGCTGGCTGAACAGGCGGGTGAGGTGTCGCCGGACGGGATGCAGCGGTTGCTGCGCTGGGCGGACTGGGACATCGACGGGGTCCGTGACGATCTGCGGGACTACGTGATCGAGCACCTCGGCGAGCCGGGTGGTGTGCTGATCGTCGACGACACCGGATTCCTGAAGAAAGGTGTGCGGTCCGCCGGTGTTCAGCGGCAGTACTCCGGAACCGCAGGCCGGATCGAGAACTGCCAGATCGGGACTTTCCTGGCGTATGCCTCGGATCGTGGGCATGCGCTGATCGATCGGGAATTGTATTTGCCGGAGCCGTGGCTCGCCGACCGCGACCGTGCCCGGCGAGCGGGGATCCCCGACGAGATCGAGTTCGAGACCAAACCACGTCACGCGATGGCGATGCTGGCACGGGCGTTCGAGGCGGGTGCGCCGTTCGCGTGGATCACCGCCGATGAGGCATACGGTCAGGTCAAGTACTTGCGGACATGGCTGGAAGACCACGACGCCGCGCATGTGCTGTCCACCAAGGTCAACGACACCTTGATCACCGCCGACGGCGGCGAGCGCCGGGCGGACGAGCTGATCGCCGCTCTGCCCCTCCAGGCGTGGCGACGGTTGTCGGTCGGCGCCGGTGCGCACGGGCCCCGCGAGTACGACTGGGCGCGGACACCGATCCGCATCGGCTGGCGGGCCGGGCGCGGGCACTGGCTACTGGCGCGGCGTTCGATCTCGGATCCGACCGAGATCGCCTACTACGTCTGCTACGGGCCTCGCCGCTCGACACTGCTGGACCTGGCCTGGATCGCCGGCACTCGCTGGCGGATCGAGGAATGCTTCCAGCAAGCCAAAAACGAAGCCGGGCTCGACCACTACCAGGCCCGGTCCTGGCGGGCCTGGTACGCCCACATCACCCTGTCCATGCTCGCCCACGCCTGGCTCGCCGCCACCAGATCCCTTGCCATAAAAGGGGAATTGGCGTCGACGACCCAGACATGATCGGATTCACGCTACCGGAGATCCGACGCCTGCTCACCAAACTCATCCTGCGTGTCGCCGACACCGCCGACCACATCTGGCACTGGTCACACTTCCGCCGCCGACGACAACACCAAGCCCGCCTCAGCCACTACAAACGACGAGGCTACCCACTCACCGAACTGCCGTTGCAGTA
>NZ_JBHRWK010000135.1:0-805 GCF_042647925.1 Amycolatopsis speibonae | reverse complement strand
TCGTGCCGAAACGGTCCCGACGGGTCGGTAATATCGATGACATGATCCTGTCGCTGTATTCGCGGGGCATGACGACCCGTGATATCGAGGCGCACCTGCGTGAAGTATATGGCGTGAACGCGTCCCGTGAATTGATCTCGAATGTCACCGATGTGGTGGTCGACGAGATCAAGGCGTGGCAATCACGCCCGCTGGACGAGGTGTATCCGATCCTCTATGTCGACGGGATCCGGATCCGGGTCAAGGACAACGGAGTCGTCACCACCAAGGTCGCTTACCTGGCCATCGGTGTTGACGTGGACGGCCGCAAGCACGCCCTGGGCTGCTGGATCCAGGACACCGAGGGTGCGAAGTTCTGGCAGAAGATCCTGTCCGATCTGCGCAACCGAGGCGTCAAGGACATCCTCATCGCCTGCTGCGACGGCCTGACCGGCTTGCCCGACGCGATCCACGCGATCTTCCCGGACACTGTCGTGCAAACCTGTGTCGTGCACGTCATCCGCAACGCGATGCGTTTCGTGTCCTATGGCGACCGGAAGAAGATCGTCAAAGCGATGAAAGAAATCTACACCGCACCCACTCTTGAAGCGGCCGAACTCGGCCTGGCGGAATTCGACAGCCAATTCGGTGTGCAATACCCGGGCGCGATCGATGTCTGGCGTAACGCATGGGACGAGTTCATTCCTTTTCTGGACTATCCGCCCGAACTCCGCAAAATCGTCTACACTACCAATGCGATCGAATCAATCAACTTCCAGCTCCGCAAAATCACGAAGAACCGCGGACACTTCCCAGACAAAGATGC
>NZ_JBHRWK010000134.1:0-1051 GCF_042647925.1 Amycolatopsis speibonae | reverse complement strand
CCGCCGTCGGGGCGGGGGCCGTAAGCGGGTCACCGAAACCGATCCGGGTCTGCGTCAGGCGTTGCTGGCGCTGGTGGAACCGGCCCCGCGGGGTGATCCTATGTCGCCGCTGCGGTGGACGACGAAGTCGACCCGCAAACTCGCCGTCACACTCACCGCCCAGGGGCACCCGGTGGGCGCCGACACGGTGGCGAACCTGTTGCAGCAGGAGGGTTTCAGCCTGCAGGGCAACGCTAAAACCTTGGAGGGCAAGCAGAATCCCGACCGGGATGCCCAGTTCCGTTACCTCAACGCCCAGGTTAAGGAGCATCAGGCCGATGCCCAGCCGGTGGTCAGCGTGGACACCAAGAAAAAGGAGCAACTCGGGGAGTTCGCCAACTCCGGCCGTGAGTGGCACCCGGCCGGGCAGCCGGTCGAGGTCAACACCCATGACTTTCCCGACAACACCCTGGGCAAAGTCGTGCCCTACGGCATCTATGACCTGGCTGCCAACACCGGCTGGGTGAACGTCGGCACCGACCACGACACGGCCACGTTCGCGGTGGAGTCGTTGCGCCGCTGGTGGAACACCGCCGGCCGAGCCGCCTATCCACATGCCCGGCGGCTACTGATCACCGCCGACGCCGGTGGCTCCAACGGATACCGCACCCGAGCGTGGAAAACCGAACTCGCCGCCCTCGCCCTGCAGACCGGCCTGGCCATCACTGTCTGCCATTTCCCGCCCGGCACCTCCAAATGGAACGCCATCGAGCACCGGTTGTTCTCCCACATCACGATGAATTGGCGGGGTCGCCCTCTGGCCAGTCACGAAGTCGTCCTGCGCACTATCGCGGCCACCACCACCCGCACCGGCCTGACCGTCCACTCCGAACTCGACACCGGCAGCTATCCCCTCGGAACCACCATCAGCGACCAGCAGATGGCCGAGCTGCCCATCACACGCCACCACTGGCACGGCGACTGGAACTACACCCTGCACCCAGAACAACCCGCCGCCACCACACCGGCCCCGCCATCAACCCCGGCCGCGCCCAGCCACAGCTGGCTGTTC
>NZ_JBHRWK010000133.1:0-1374 GCF_042647925.1 Amycolatopsis speibonae | reverse complement strand
GAGGCTGTTGCGTTTTGGGGCGACCTGCTGGTGATGATTTTGGTGTGGGCTGGTGATGCTGGGAGAATCCTGGTGTGGCTATGGGTTTTCGTCCGGTGGATCGTGATCAGCAGTTTTTGTTGCCGGTGAGTATGCGGGACTGGCTCCCGGAAGGTCATCTGGTGTGGTTTGTGCTGGACACGGTCGCTCAGCTGGATCTGGACGCGTTCCGCGCCCGGCGCCGTCTTGGTGGCGCCGGGCGTGAGGCGTATGACCCGGGGATGCTGCTCGCGCTGCTGATCTATGCCTATGCGGTGGGTGAACGGTCCTCGCGCAAGATCGAACGATTGTGTGGCACTGATGTGGCGTTTCGGGTGCTCTGCGCGCAGGACACGCCGGATCACACCACGATCGCCCGGTTCCGCAAGATCCATGTGGCGGTGTTCGAGCAGGTGTTCGCGCAGGTGCTGGTGTTGTGCGCGCGGGCGGGGATGGGCCGGTTGGGGACGGTCGCGATCGACGGGACGAAGATCGCCGCGAACGCTTCGATCGACGCCAATCATCGTGAAGAGTGGTTCCGTGAGCAGGCGCGGAAGATCGCCGCGGAGGCCGAGGACATCGACGCCGCGGAGGACGCCGAGTTCGGCCCGGACGCCCGCGGTGACGAGCTACCGGACGAGCTGGCGGACCCGGTGACGCGGGCGGAGCGGATCCGCCGGTGCCTGGCCGAGATCGCCGCTGAGCAGGCCGCGAAGGACGCGGCGACGGCCGAGGCCAAGGGCAAGGCCGAGCAGCACCTGGAACGGATCGCGGCGGGGCGGGTGGCCGGGCGTGACCCAGGCGCCCTGGACCCGGTCGCCGCCGCCCGGGCGCGGCTGGCCCGGGAAATGACCGCCCGGCAGGGTGAGATCGACGCCTATGCCGCCCGGGTCGCGGCGGCGGAAGCCGAGGGCGGGCGATTGCCGGACGGACGGCGGGTCGTTGACCCGCTCGGCGGGAAACAGGTGAAGAAAGCCCTCGCCGCGCTGGAACGAGCCCTGGCCAAGGCCGTCCTCGCCGCCCGGGGCGACGAGGACGGCAAGACTGGCAGGGACAAGGCACCACGGCGGAATGTGACCGATCCGGACTCCCGGATCATGCCCACTCGCCAGGGCTGGATCCAGGGCTATAACGCCCAGTTCGCGGTGTCAGCCGACTATCTGATCCTCGCGCTGATGCTGACGAACAACCCCACCGACACCGCCGAACTCGCACCCATGATCACCCGGGCCGAGCAGGCCGCGGTGGTGATCAACCAGGAACGGGCCGAACCAGAAACGACGGGCACGGTGCTGGCCGATGCCGGATATTGCAGCGAGGACAACCTCACCCCCGCCGAAGGCCCGCAAGTGTTCG
>NZ_JBHRWK010000132.1:0-700 GCF_042647925.1 Amycolatopsis speibonae | reverse complement strand
CCGGCTTCAGGTAGTAGGCGACGAGGGTGGCCACGGTGGGGTGATGGGGGATGCGTCCGTCGTGACTGATCTTGTGCCCTTCGGCCGGGACGGGGCGCCCTTGGCGAGTTTGCCTGGGATTTCAGGGACTTCCGATCCGTGGACGGAACGCCAAGGGCCGGGGCCTGGTTCCGAGGCCCGGGTCGGTTCGCCTGGTTTTGTCGGGGATGGTGCGCCGGTTTTGCCGCCGGAGTGGCAGATGCCGGAGTCGGAGATGCCGGAGGTTAGCTTTGCGGATCGTTCTCTCGACGATTCCCCCTCGGGCTCGGCTGGTGAGGGCCCGTCTGGCATAAGTCCTGTTGGCGTTTCAACGCCGCCACCGTGGAAGCGCCGGCGGCTGGAAACCGGGAGGCTGGAGGTGCCGTCGTCGGGGTTGGGGATGCCGGGGGGTGCAGGGGGGCTTCCTGGTGTCGACCTTGAAGTGGGGTTGGGGGGGTCGGGGTCTGGTTTTGGGGGTGGGGTTGGTTCGCCTGGTTTTGTCGGGGATGGTGCGCCGGTTTGGCCTGATGGGGGGTGGCCGGTTGGTTCGGAGCGGTTGTATGGGTCCGGTGGTGGGTGGGGGTCGGGCTCTGCTGGTGATCTTTCGCAGGCGCGGGTGTATGAGGTGTTGTGGCCGGGGGAGGGGGGTGTCTTGCGTGGTGTGCCGTATGTGGCGGCGGAT
>NZ_JBHRWK010000131.1:0-579 GCF_042647925.1 Amycolatopsis speibonae | reverse complement strand
CAAGACCAAGAACAAGGCCATCATCGGAAACGGGCGCAGGAAGGTGATAATTCCCTTCGGCCCAGCCGTCGGGATGCTGCCCCGACTTGAAGACCTGCCACAGCCAGCCACCATCCTCGGCATAACGCCAAACCGGCACCGGCACGCCGTCCTCGTCATCCAGCGAACCGACCCGGGCCGCGGGACCAGGCCCCGACACCCCAAACCACAACAAATCGATCGGATGCGCCACCGCGACACCACCAAGCCACTGCCGCAAATCAACAGCAAACCGCGCCAGACCACCGTGCTCAGACGCGAACAACCGGACCGCGTCACGACCGTTCCACCCCGAAGCCAACAGCGCATGCTTGATCACGACCAGATCACGAACACCGGGATCCAGCAACACCACCCCATGCACACCGGCTTCCTTCGGCAACAACATCGCCGCGGCCACCAACTCCGCAGCACCACCACCAACAATCACCCCCACATCCGCCGCCACATACGGCACACCACGCAAGACACCCCCCTCCCCCGGCCACAACACCTCATACACCCGCGCCTGCGAAAGATCACCAGCAGAGCCCGACCCCC
>NZ_JBHRWK010000130.1:0-523 GCF_042647925.1 Amycolatopsis speibonae | reverse complement strand
AATCGCAGATCAGCAACGCTGCGGTGAATACGTTCCCGGGCCTTGTACACACCGCCCGTCACGTCATGAAAGTCGGTAACACCCGAAGCCCATGGCCCAACCCGCAAGGGGGGGAGTGGTCGAAGGTGGGACTGGCGATTGGGACGAAGTCGTAACAAGGTAGCCGTACCGGAAGGTGCGGCTGGATCACCTCCTTTCTAAGGAGCAACACATCCACCCCGCCGGGATACCCGGACCAACGGTTGGTGGAGTGGCCAGAGCTCAAGTGCCGAATGTGTACTTGTTCTGGTTGCTCAAGGAATTGTGGAACTACTGGTTTATGCGATCGCCGGCGGTTGCCGGGGCGTCTGAGTACTGCTTCCTTGTGGAGCGTGGAAAGGGTGATCCCGGGATGGTCGGAGATGGTGTTCATTGGCACGCTGTTGGGTCCTGAGGCAACACGCCGAAGGGCTAACCCCCTGGGAGTTTGTTTCTGGTGTGGTGTTTGAGAACTGTAGAGTGGATGCGAGCATCTTTGTGGTCA
>NZ_JBHRWK010000129.1:0-1200 GCF_042647925.1 Amycolatopsis speibonae | reverse complement strand
TGAGGTGTTCGGGGGTGTGGACGCTGAGGTCGGTGCCTTTGGGGAAGTATTCGCGGAGCAGGCCGTTGGTGTTTTCGTTGGATCCGCGTTGCCAGGGTGCGTGGGGGTCGCAGAAGTAGACGGGCATGGTGGTGGCGATGCTGAATTCGTGGTGTCGCGCCATTTCCGCGCCTTGGTCCCAGGTGAGTGACCGGCGTAGGTGTTCGGGCAGGGTCTGGATGGTGGTGATGAGTGCGTCACGGACGTGTTCGGCGGTGCGGGACTGTCCGAGGTGCACGAGCATGACGTAGCGGGTGGAGCGTTCCACGAGGGTGCCGATCGCGGATGCGCCGTCCTCGCCGATGATGAGGTCGCCTTCCCAGTGTCCGGGGACGGCGCGGTCGTCGGCTTCGGCCGGGCGTTCGCTGATCATCACCATCGGTGCGGTGAACCGGGGCTGGCGTTGTTGCCCGGTGGTGCGGGGTTTGCGGCGGGTGCGGCCGGTGCGCAGGGCGGCCTTGAGCTCGCGGCGTAGTTCACCGCGGCCTTGGACATACAGTGCTTGATAAATGGTTTCGTGGACCACGTGCAGCTCCGGTCGGTCGGGATGATCGCGGCGCAGCCGTCGGCTGGCCTGTTCCGGGCTGCACCGGTCGTCCAGCATGGCTTGGATCCGGTCCCGCAGCTCGGGCGAGGTCGCGATCTTGCCCGGTTTGGGCCGCGGCCGGCGAGACATGGCGCGGGCGTGCGCGGTGTGAGGCAGATACTCGCCGTCGGCGGGGTCGGTGTTGCGGTCCAGTTCCCGGCTGACCGTCGAGGCCGGACGGCCGAGCCGGCGGCCGATCTCTCGTGGCCCGTGCCCGGCCCGCGCCAGATCCGCGATGAGCAACCGCTCGTCGCGGGACAGAAACCGGGTAGCCGGAATCGGCGGTCCAGCAGCGGGAACAGGCTCAAGCGAACGCGCAGGCGGGACGGACGACCGGTCCGTCGTCCGTCCCGCCTGACTCACTCGTCCCTGCCGCCACCGATGCCCGGTCCTGCGGTTGACTCCCACCGTCCGGCACGCCTGCGCAGTGCCCATCCCTCGCGTCACAAGATCAAGATATGTGCGGCGCTCGGCGAGCAGCTTCCTCGGGCCCTGAGGCGACCGATCCCCACGGATCTCAAACAACACAACCCCTGAGACAAGTCAGGTGTTGCAACCACCACTAGAACCCAAGG
>NZ_JBHRWK010000128.1:0-912 GCF_042647925.1 Amycolatopsis speibonae | reverse complement strand
GTGTGTTAGTGGAACGCCTTGGGATGGGCGACCGGAGTGGGTGAGAGTCCCGTACGCGAAAACACATGTTTGTGAATCTTGGTGGTGTTCCCGAGTAGCAGCGAGCTCGTGGAATTTGCTGTGAATCTGCCGGGACCACCCGGTAAGCCTAAATACTTCCTGAAGACCGATAGCGGACTAGTACCGTGAGGGAAAGATGAAAAGTACCCCGGGAGGGGAGTGAAAGAGTACCTGAAACCGTGTGCCTACAAGCCGTCAGAGCCCGAGCAACATCTTTGATGTTTACGGTGATGGCGTGCCTTTTGAAGAATGAGCCTGCGAGTTAGTGCTGCGTGGCGAGGTTAACCCGTGTGGGGTAGCCGTAGCGAAAGCGAGTCTGAATAGGGCGTCTGAGTCGCGTGGTCTAGACCCGAAGCGGAGTGATCTACCCATGGCCAGGCTGAAGCGTCGGTAAGACGACGTGGAGGGCCGAACCCACTTAGGTTGAAAACTGAGGGGATGAGCTGTGGGTAGGGGTGAAAGGCCAATCAAACTCCGTGATAGCTGGTTCTCCCCGAAATGCATTTAGGTGCAGCGTCACATGTTTCACCGCGGGGGTAGAGCTACTGGATGGTCTAGGGGCCTTACCGGGTTACCGAAATCAACCAAACTCCGAATACCGTGGTGTGAGAGTGTGGCAGTGAGACGGCGGGGGATAAGCTTCGTCGTCGAGAGGGAAACAGCCCAGAACACCAGCTAAGGCCCCCAAGTGTGTGCTCAGTGGGAAAGGATGTGGGATTGCCCAGACAACCAGGAGGTTGGCTTAGAAGCAGCCACCCTTGAAAGAGTGCGTAATAGCTCACTGGTCAAGTGGTCCTGCGCCGACAATGTAGCGGGGCTTAAGCACACCGCCGAAGCTGTGTCATTCATACA
>NZ_JBHRWK010000127.1:0-4930 GCF_042647925.1 Amycolatopsis speibonae | reverse complement strand
GGACGCGCTGGACCAGCCAGCACACCCCAGCACGCCCACACCCACCAACAAGATCAACAAACCCCACCAAGATCACCAACAAAACCCACCGGTGGATCCAGGCCCGACGGGCCGAACACCGCAAGGAACCGATGACGGGCGAGTTTGCCGTCCAGCTCGTCGAGCACCCGCTCGCGGCCGAAGAACCGGTCAGCGTCCTCGATCTGGAAAGCACCCAACCCGACATATGGCACGTCATCGGCCGGTTCCCGCTCGCCGGGTTCGGTGTTTTCGGCGGCGAGCTCCGCGGCCAAGGCGTGCCAGACCGTCTCCCACTCCGCAGCGTCGCCGTCGCAGGCCCGGACATACGCGAGCGTCACCGCGAGTGTCGGCAGCTTGCGGCCGCCCGCGGCATCGGACAACGTGCCCGCCGCGTAGTGCGCGCGCCGCGCCAGCTCTCGATACGTCGGGCTGCCCGCATTGGCACGCAACTTCCGCAGACCCCGCGCGAACTGCGACAACGCGTCGCCGTCCGGATCCAGCGGACGCTCCTGCCTCGGCATACGCCTTCCCCCTCCCACCCACAGCTCATTGTTCGGGCAATGGTGTTCTGAGTCCAGGGACCGACACAGAACAACCTCACCGGGCTAGACAGAGGTCGGGCGACACCCAGCGTGAGCATCGGTAGCCGCCTGCCGGGTCACGACCTGTGGCCGCGGCCCGCAGACAATCTCAGGACGTGTCATGGTGAAAATGCGAACAGCTTTGCAAACCCTGATAGCCGTCGCGGCACTCGGGATGGCTCTCTTTTTCGCCCCTGCTGCTTCAGCCGCTTCGGTTCAATCCAACTGCCCCATCACCGTCGGCGGGCACCCGGGCCAATACATTTGTGAATACCCGCCGACCTTGGTCCGGTGGCCGGACGGCCACTACCAGTGGTTCGTCGTGGGTACCGACTCGGCGGTCTACGACACCTACCAGCTGGCGCCGGGAAGCAGCGCGTGGAGTAACTGGCGCAGACTCGGTGGGGTGGCCAGGAGCAGCGTCGACGTTCCCGCGCTGTCGTCATCCCGGATCACGATCCGGGTCTGGGGCACCGTCAACGGTTGGTGGTGCAGGACATGGACCGCGTCCTCAGGCTGGGCACCGTGGGTCGATTGCTAGAGCCTGGTCGACAAACCGGCATGTAGGCCCAGGCTTCCTGGGCTGCTTCCACCGGCGGCCTCCTGCTCTTGAAGGAGTGGGAGGCCGCCGGTGGAAGCAGCGGCGAGTTCGGGTCAGGCAACATCTGCACAATCTCGGACAGTGATCGTTTTGCATCGTGCGGATTGCCTCTTCGCCAATGGCTTTGGCATTGTCGAGCTGGCCTGAACCCGCGCAGAGCCCGCGATGCGCTGCCGCTCCAGCTTCGGATAGCAACCAGCCCAACCGGCTCTCCTCGGTGACCAACACCGACGGCGGCCGTTCTCCGTATGCCGCAGGTAGCCCGTCTTGTGGCCGATCCCGACAGAAATCTGGTCCAACACGGACGGCAGGGGTCCTAGGGGTGTAGGAGGCCGCGCAAACGATGGCCACGGCACCGTACCTTGCTACCACCGAACTCGTTAGGCTGTTTGACGACGGGGACTCAGAAGTCCGCAAAGCCGCTTCCGCGGCGATCCGAGTCCTCCACGAGCCCGCCTCTGCCTCGATCAGTGAACGCCTTGTGGCGGCGTATGTCACCAGTCGAGCCTTCCCGGACAACTTCGGTGACCTCTTCCACACGCTCGAGCAAAGCCTGAGACTGCTGCCCTCGACCACGATCATCGCTTGCGAGCGCGCCGTCGAACACGCTGGTGTTGAACTCGGTGATCTAAGCAGGGCTACTGCGGCTATCAGCCGTGACATTGTCACCGTCGTGCTCCGGCTCTATCGGCAAGGCGACGCGACGATGCGCGATAGATGTCTCAACGTCGTGGACAAGCTGGCCGATGTCGGGGCATACGGGCTGCTGGAGGCTCTCCAACACGAGCGCTGACAGGCAGGGTGCGGTGCCCCGGCGGCACCTCTGGTGATTGGCTGGCCACTTTGGGGCGTGGGTGGATCGCGCCGCGGTGCGCAGCTGCCCGTTCTCGGTGATGAGACCCGCGAGCAGGGGTTGTGAAAGTGGCGTCGTTTGCGGTGACGACGGGTTTGTCGGTTCCGGCACCGGCTGGACGAATCGTCGTTGGTCTGAATTGACCGCAGTCAGGTCGAAATTGCCGCATTGCCTGCCAGTTCCAAGCGTGCCGGGATCTCTTAGAGGCGACTCTGGTGAAAGCTGCCGTTCCCCCGTCGGTGTAGGCCTACCAACAGATACCGGAAGGACGGTAGGCAGACCACCAGTATGCGCGTTCCAGTGCAAGCGCGCCGATGTCGGCTTTCCACGATGATCTAGTCTTATCCAATAGTTCAGCTGTACGCGGATCGGGCTCGGATCCTCGCAGAAGTAATGTTGCCGTGGTATGTGCCTGTGCGATTGTCGCGCCATGGAAGAGCTGTACGTGGAGAGCCGTGCTGTATACAAGGGCAGCTACGTCGTCGACATCCCAGAGTCCAGCCACGACGGCACGGGCACCACGAGACAGAAATGCGCTGTCAAGGCCTCGCCAAGACTGCACGGCGCGGCCTGTGGAAGGGTGGTGCGCGGTATCGCAAGCGGACAGTACGACGAGCGACGTGTTCCGAAGCTCCGGTCCCGCATGGATGGCTGCGGCGGAAAGCAACGCACCTGAACGGGTGGCTCCGGACAGCCAGATACCGCTGGCAAGTTTGTCGGGACTTGCTTGCCCGTGGGCCGCGAGGTGGGCCACCCGAGAGGATGCGATGGCATCGAGAACGGCTCCTGGTGTGGCGTCGATGCCATTGAGGACGCGTGCATGCGCAGCCAGCTCGTGTAACGCCATGGCCTCCTGGTCCGGTCCGTCGAGGACAACGAGGCCATGGTCGCGAGGGGCATATGCTCCGTTGGCCGCAACAATAAGGTCTAGTGTGCCATGCTGGTCGCCATGTGCCGATAGCTGCGAAAGGACTGCCGCGCTCGGTGCGTAACTCACGTCGACAAGATCTCCGAGTGCGCTGCCATCAACTACGGCGGCATGGAGCGGGAGCGGTTCGAGCGTCCGACTCGGGCAGAGCACGACATGTCGCGTGTCGTATTGGATGAGCAGGTCGAAGATCGGCGCGAGGATCTGCTGGCCTGCCCACCGGAGGATGTTGTCGAGCGCGTCGGCCCCCGCTTCCCAGGGTGCGGCAGGATCCCGGCCGAGCCATTGATCAGAGATAAGTCGCATATATCTGACAGAAATGTTGCTGAGATCGATAAAACGTGCCTCGACGCCAGCGCCCGTCTCGATAGCGACTACGGCTGATAGGTAACCTTCTGACTCCGCGAACTGGACGAATGCGCGGCCTGCGCTGACCACATGGGCTGTCATGTCGGCGAACTGCCGGCCGGCCGGGCGCTGAATTCGTTGGTGGATGATCGTGTAGGTCCGGCGCGCGAGCTCAGCAGCGGTCTGTAGCTGCTCGTTGGCCATACCATCGACCCCGGCAGACACACGTGCCAGCTCGGCGCGGGACAGGGAGTCGCGAGCCGCTTTGATAGCTTCGGTGTCCCCGTCGGAACCCCTAGCGAGCAGGCCAAGGTCGAGGAGAATCGATTCCGATTTGGCGTTGTCCACACCTACAAACATGAGCTGTTCGGAATTTGGATGCAGGAAGGCCCGCGTCAGAAGCTCGTATGGTGAGGATTCGGGAGCGTCGAGTCCCGCTCGCGCGAGGGTCGCATCGACACGCTTGAGGACTAGCGCCAAAGCGTCTGCCGGAATGTCCAGGCAGGTTGCATGTAAGTGCTCGAGCTTCTCGTCATCGTGGAGCCGGTACCAGTCCATGCGCACACTTGTCCGTGCGACCAAAAGTAACTCCACGGCACTGCTGGGCTCCTCAGGGTGGAAGCGAAACGGTGCGAATGCCGGATTCAGTGATCCTCTAGGCTCTACGGGGATCTGGAGCAGAACCTCAGCACCGTTGTGTGTGATCCCTATCCGAGTGCCCTCGTCCAGCGCGGACTTCAGCTGGCTTTGTTCGTGGTTGGATTCGACGACCCCGAACCACAACTCGAGTGGGCCAGTGCTGCTGTGGAAGAACCGCGCTCCGCGGTCATACACATAAGTACTGACCCAGTCCGGAACAGCGGCTGTGGCGCCTGACGAGGTTATGTCCGGAACGCTCTCTGGTATTAGAAGGGGTGCGTGTTTGATCCGCAGGTGACCGTCAAGCCACCGTCGCCGACGGAGTTCGTCGACGTCGTATACCCGGATGAGCGCTAGCTCAGCCATAGTCAAGGACTTCGTCCAGTCGACGCACTGGTGCCATGTGGCATTGATGATCTCTTGGGCCGCTGCGAGAGCGTCGGGCTCGAACCCATCGAGGCTGGCGCCGGTCTGGGCGATGCTGAGCTCTGATTCGTCAAGGCCAATCAGGCCGCGAAGAACTTCCCAGGTGAGCAGGACATCCTGGCCGTCTCTAAGCCAATCGTCGAGGTCGTCGCTGACTCGGCCTTTCCAATGACCGCATCGGCGCGGACTGCCACCACCAAGAAAGGAACGGGACCGTAGTTCGGCGACGCGAACGTCGAGCTCGGCTCGGCCTGCCACGTCTGCGAGAACACGAATCCCATCGTCCCGCCATGTGTCGCCGCTGATTGTGAGGTCGTGAGGAGTCGGCGGCAGCGGTGGAGGAGATAGTGGACTCGCAACTAGCTCATCGGCGAGCGACTTCGTCGCTAGACCGAATACGTCCTGGAGGTGTTTTCTAGCCTCGGGGTCGCCTAGTACTCCAGCCGTAGTTCGTGATGGTCATGGTTCGTGGGTCGATTGTCGCTGGTAGTGGCCTTGCTGGGCGCGGTATTGGTGGCGTCTGCGCCACCTCG
>NZ_JBHRWK010000126.1:0-895 GCF_042647925.1 Amycolatopsis speibonae | reverse complement strand
GACACATACTCCCGAGCCCGAGCCCGCGGCTCCGAACGCGTGAAACGACCCGAAATCCGCTCATGAACCCGGCCCAGCTCACCCATCGCCACATCAACCACCACACGGATGATCTACCACACGCGCACCAAATGCCGTTGCAGTACTAGCCTGTCGCCGTGCGCCGCTGGACTCGACTCGTACTCAAGCGCGCCGGCTGAACCAGGTCGCCGGCGCGCAGTCCGGCGACCCCTCGGCACGGGGTATCTCCCGGGACCTGGCCCTCCATGGCCTGTTCGCTTCCCGCCTTTGGAGACCACGATGTCGCTCACCACTTTCCCGGTTCCCGCCCCTCGCTCGTCCAT
The DNA here is from genome assembly GCF_042647925.1 of Amycolatopsis speibonae. Classification (NCBI taxonomy): domain Bacteria; kingdom Bacillati; phylum Actinomycetota; class Actinomycetes; order Pseudonocardiales; family Pseudonocardiaceae; genus Amycolatopsis; species Amycolatopsis speibonae. The sequence goes on along the minus strand of NZ_JBHRWK010000126.1, from coordinate 551 downwards.
GCTGGTCCGCCGCCGGATCGCCACCTACTTCGTCGGCGGCGTCGACCGGATCCCCGGCCTGGTCGACGCGCTCGGTTGCCTGGTCCACGACCTGTCGGTCGACGTGCGCGACGGGGTCCGCGAAAGCACGATGACCTGCGCCGTCCTGATCGCGGCGGACGAGGTCGAGCCGCTGCTGGACCGGCTGCGGAGCCTGGACGCCGTCATGTCCTCCGAACTTCTGTGACCCCTTTCGCGCCTCGTGAGCGGCAAGGCAGGTTCTATTTGAGAGGAAAGGCAAAAGTGGCGTGTTGTGTGCCGTCCCGGCGGCTACGGGAACGTCCCGAGCGCCACGCTCGGGACACTCATCTTGGATCCACCGGCGTGTTTGTTGGATGGTCTTGATGGTGTTTGTTGATCATGTGTTTGGTGGGTGGGTGTGGTGGATCACCGGTCGTCGCATCCGGCGTGTCCACTGTGGTCTGGTTGTCGGGGTGTGGGGTCAGGGTGTTCGGTGGGTGGTGGTGAAGAGGGCCTGGTAGGCGGCTTGCCAGGGCCAGTTGGCGGGTAGT
>NZ_JBHRWK010000125.1:0-5141 GCF_042647925.1 Amycolatopsis speibonae | reverse complement strand
ACACTCGACTACCGAACACCCCACGAAACCCGCATAAGCTATCGTCAAGACCACGCCCTCGTGGCATAAACCCCGGTGTCCGGCTCCCCGGGACAACCTCAGTCGTGGTTCTGCACTCTGGCAGACGCGTCCACCCGCGCCATGCCGACAAACGGCGCGGTGGGTGACGGTGGGACCGGCAGCGGCGCCAAGGCCGGTGCCAGCGGCGTGGGAGCTTCTGAGGCCGGGTGGGTCGAGCGGCGGGCTTTCCGCAAGGACAAGCCCGGGATGAGGCTGCTCACGACATGCCTCCCCTGTGCGAGTGTTCAGGGGAGGAACCAGCGGACAGCCCAGCCTCGCCGAACCAGAAAAACCCGGACCACGCCAGTGATCTGGTGTGACCGGGTTGTTACTCTGTGGTGCGGGAGATTTCCCATGCAAGTGTGTCCGAGGGGCGAGTTGCTCACTATCCACACGCTTGCAACTGCCCGGTTGACCACGCGTATCGATACTGGCACCGATTGGTAGTTCCTGGGCGATTGCAGAGGATTTCCTGGCGCGGAGTCGGGGATGGGGCCTTCGGCGGAGACTGCGCAGTTGCGCTCGGCCCGAACCCGCTGGTTAAGAGTCGTTTGGATGGGGTTTCGGGCGGTGTCGAGTGATGTCGGTGAGTGTCGTCTTCCTCAGGATTCGGGTGCTGGCGGTGTCGACTGGTGTCGTGGTCTGTCGTCGTGTTTCCGGACTACTTCCCGCTGGCGCTGCTGCAAGGCGACACGGACTTCCTGCGCACCGAATGCCTCGGCCGCGGCATCGATCCTCGGTACGTCGACGGCATACCTGCTGTTCTCCGGGCAGCCAGTGCTCGCGGCCCGGACCGAAAGGCGGTCACCTCGCTGGTGGACGACTTCAGCCTCCGACCCTCATGCCGGCGCCCAGTCGACTCCCCACGCCTTGACGGACCCCGACTCACAACGGAGTCGAGCACGCCGGGATCGACAGCGGCCAACGCGGCCCTATGACCGACCGCTTGGACGACCGTCGAAATGGACGCTAAATCGCCCCTGCTCACAGAGAGAAGGATCAGGTCGCCGGACTCGAGGGTCAGTAAGGTGGGTTCATGTCGAAGAACGAACCGTTCATCATTGACGGAGTCACTTACGAGCGCGATTCAGCTCCGGGAGAGGGCGGATCAGCCGTGGTGTGGAAGGTCCGCCGCAAGCCCGACGGTCAGGTGCTCGCAGTCAAACGGATTAAGAAGGACCGCGACGCGGACTCCGCTCGCAACAAGCGTTTCAAGCAGGAGATCGAGTACGGGCAGGCATCGAGCCACCCGAACGTCGTGAGTATCCACGCGCGCTCAGAGGACGCGAACTTCTTCTACTACATCATGGACTTCTACCCTATGACGCTGCGAAACGTGATCGACGACGAAACCGATGCTGACGTGCTTCTCGACTACGCGCGCCAGCTTTGCGATGCTCTCGCGTACGTGCACGGCGATGGCATAGTGCATCGCGACATTAAACCTGAGAATGTCCTCGTCGACCCGGATGCTTGTCGTCTCGTCCTGGCCGACTTCGGAATCGCGCATTTCAAGGACTCCTCGCTCACGAAGCGGGGGGACCTCTTAGCGAACCGGAACTACCTCGCTCCCGAGCAGATGGTGAGGAACAACGCTATCGGCATCGGCAAGCCGGCGGACATCTTTGCACTCGGGCTCGTCATTACCGAGATGTTCACGAAGCAGAACGCTCGAGGGCGGCGGCACGCGCTTGTGCGCGACCGCTACCCCTTCCTGGCCGGCCTCGACTTGATCATTGAGCATATGCTGCTCCAAGACGACGCGAAGCGTCTCCCCATCGACACCGTACGCGGCATGCTTCGGGTAACCCTTGAGCGGCTCGACTCGGCAATCGAGGAGATCTCCGATCATCTGCGCCCCGACGAAGCATCCGCCGAAAGCTCATCCAGCGAGGTCGAGCGGATCCTCGGCCGTGCCACCAAGGACGTACTGTCGGCGAAGCATGTCTTCGAACGGGTCGCCGACGGCGAGCTCGACCGATTCAACCTCAACTATCACTGCGAAGTCGCATACCGGGTGAGCACGGAGCTGTTCAATACATGTGCTCAAGCCGTTATATATGCCTCATGCAAGGCGAAGTTCAACTATGAGAGCGCCGGGCGGTGGGACGAGAATGACGACGCTCTTGTGTTGTCGGCCGCCAAGCCGGGACTCCAACGCGAGCTGGAGACGATTCTGGCTGATTTCCCCCTCCCTGAGTCTTCGCGCTGGGGAGGTCTGCCACGGCGGTCGGCTCACTTGTTCCGATTCTGCAAGGACTACCACTGCGAAGAGCTGCTGACGAGCATCCGCGAATCGGTCTATGGTGAAGGCAACGTCTCGTTGCGGGCGAATCTGATCAGTGCCCCGATCTTCTGGATTGCCCGCTGGATGCGTACGAATCTGGACACCGACTACCTGGAGTTCGACAAAACAGTTCGCGAGGACATCGGTTTCGAGCGCCACCTCTCGGTGCGCTGGGACGAGACGCTTCCGTTGGATTCGGCCCGAGAAGAGGCAGGAGCGGATCTGTTGACCGATCCGCTCAACACCGACGACATCGCCGGCACACTGCAGGAGCTTGAAGCGAAGTGGGATGTCTCCGTGGGAGAACTCGTAGACGGTGGGTACTCGGTCATGTTCCGGTCACGCAACATGTACCGCTGCTTCCACGACGAGGCACTCGACCTCGCAGAACCGGGCTCAGTATTCGAAGCCGACGTCCTCGACCTGCTCCGGCCTGAGGCAGAGTTCGACGATCTCGTCGCACTCACATGGGATCGGGACTTCGACGTGGCCATCACGCTCGGGAAGATCCTCGGCACCCCCACGCGCCAGCGTCATGAGTCCAAAGTTCGAGGGCGGTCATAGGATGGGGTGGTGCCTGGTCCGAAGCCGTTGTGCTGGAGTTGTCTGATCACGAACGCCAGGTGCTGTGTGGCCGGTTGCGCAAGCGGACGGTGTCCCAGGCGTGTTGGTGTTGCGGTTGAGGGTCAGTGGCCGACCACTGCGGGACCTCGTCGGAGGACGTTGGTGAGTGGACGGCTGGACTTGATCCCGGCCTGATCGAGCGGGCACGACAGATCGACACAGAGCATCGTGCGCGGCATCAGCGTCAGGTCTCGGCGGAGGTGATGCGGAAGGCATTGGGGCTCAGGGCAAAACGCTCCCGAATTTTGACACGGGTAGTCAGAGAGGAAGTGGTGCCGGTTCGGCTCCGGCGGTGGTTGCCCGAACGGTGGCGGCTTCCACCGGGAGCGCCTCACGATCGGCGATCCTGAGCTCGGCGGCAGTTATCACGGGTCTGCGTGCGAATGCGTTGGACCTGGTTCGCCGTCGACCGCAGACCTATTGTGATCTGCATGAGTGAGTCGTCGACGGGTGGTTCGGATGCGATATCGGGGATGCTGAGCGATGATCTGCTTGAAGGCCAGCACGAGATGACGACCGTGCTGCGGCCGGAGCGATTGGCGCGTCCTGTGGACGTCGGTGACTCTGAGGCTCTCCTGGCGGAGATCGCCCGGTTGTGTCAAACCTGGGGTGGTGCCGGGCAGCCTCTGCTTCCGGTGTGCGACGGGAAGATGCCGTCACCCTACCAGCGGATGCTTGAAGTCGAGCAGATCGACGGCGTTGGCGGTTTGCAGGACGCGGCTGTGGAACTGCCTTTTCGAGTCGAGGCCAGGCATCTTGGGGACTATCCCGTCCTGATGGTCGCAGCGAACGAGCCGCGGGATCAGTGGCGGCCGATTGAGATCTGCGATCTCGACTGTGCCGATCCCTGGGCACCGATCTACGCGGTGGTCCTCGGGACGTTGCCCGAGGTTCCTGATCGGGAGCTGGGCGAAGCTGCGAATCTTCGAGAAGATCTGCAGTTCGACGACGTGGTTCCCGTGCGGCGAGTCCAGGTCACAGGTTCACTGGACGATCTTGCTGCTCGAGCGATAAATCGTGAGGTGATCACTCCGCGGCAGCTGGCCAATATGTTCTTGAGCTCCGGACTGAATCCGGATGCTTCGTTCCTCGGAGAAGGCCAGAAGGTCATACCTCAGCCTCGGCTCACGCAGCGCTCGGCGGGACCGAATCTCGTCGTCGTGGTCTCAAAGGACTCGGTCGAAGACATGGCGTTGTTATGGAACTTGCGTGCGGCGCATGGCGATCGCCGGGTGTTGCCGATTGGACTGCCCGTCGAAGAAGTCACGGGAGAAGCCCTCCAGTTTCTCCAAGCGCCGGGCCGAGCGACGATGTTCGGGTTGGGAGGCGGACGAATCCATCTCGTCAGCTACTCCGTGCCCGTCAGCCGTCTGCGCGACCTGGTGGCTCTCTCAGCGGGCGCTCGCGCGGTTGCCTATGAGGACATCTTGACTTGCGGCCCTGCGCCGGGGCGTCCGCGCAGTCACCTCGGCACTTGGCAGGAGGGCCGCACTCGCCTGGTTCCGTTTTCCGACTCCGATCGCGAGGTTCTCCGCCACACTGCCGACAGCTTGCGGCCGGTTCCTCTCGTGCTCGACGTGATGGTTGTCGACAGTCGGTTTCCCGCCGACCCGACCATGCGCGGAACCGATTTCTGGGGGCGTTTCCAGGCGGGTGCTGCCCAGGTTTCACCGTTGCAGCTGAACCGGCGGGAGACCGTGGAAGTGGTTTGGCCGTCGTCATGGACGTGTCTCGCAGCCGTTGCGCAGACGCGAGGGCTTGACGTCCGGCAATCGCAACCTGGTCTTGCTGCCGCGACCTTGATCCGGGCGCTCGGCGACACGAACCACATCTGGTGGCTTTCCCACCACGGGCTGATCGCTCTTATCTACGAGTTGGCGGAGCGGAGCGGGATGGCCTGGTGGAAGAAACGCTGGACTGACACCCTCCAGCAACTCCGAGAGGCTGGCTCCGATCCTGGCACGCTGGAAAACGCGGCAACTCTCCTCGGCCGCGACGATCCAGGCGTCGCACCGCCAGGAGAAGGGCGGGCGTACGCGTTCGACAGGTTTCGTGCGGTGCTGGGCACTGAGGTTGTCCCGGGGAGCCGGACACCGGGGTTTATGCCACGAGGGCGTGGTCTTGACGATAGCTTATGCGGGTTTCGTGGGGTGTTCGGTAGTCGAGTGTC
>NZ_JBHRWK010000124.1:0-3106 GCF_042647925.1 Amycolatopsis speibonae | reverse complement strand
TCGACACTCGACTACCGAACACCCCACGAAACCCGCATAAGCTATCGTCAAGACCACGCCCTCGTGGCATAAACCCCGGTGTCCGGCTCCCCGGGACAACCTCAATGTAGCCACCGCGGAGGATTACGTGCCTGGCGGCGAGATGCTCCCGAGGACGGAGAATCCGGCCGCGGCCTTCGCTGAGGCGTTCGCGTGGCTGATCCGGCTGGCTCCGCGGCCCGGAGAGGTGACCACGCTCGACCCGGCGCCGTCGTGGGCGGCTTGGAACCACGGCGGGGGCGGACTGTGGCCGTGTCCGGAGGACACTGATGTCGACCTGAACGAGGTGCCTGGTGCGGAGTGGATCGACGATGCCGGGCGCCGTGCCCGTGACCGGCTGCCCGGCGGCGAGTCCGACGCCGTGATCGGCCACTGCGACTGGCTGGCCGGCAATCTGCGCTGGAGCGGCGACAAGCTGCTGGTGGTGCACGACTGGGACAGCGTGATCGTAGAAAGCGAAGCCGTCCTGGCCGGTTTCGCCGCCGCGCTGCACTCGACAGTCAACCCGGACGAACTAGCCACCGTCGAGGACACGCAGCGGTTCATCGACGCGTATTTCCGGGCGCGTGGCCGGGAATTCAGCGTCGACGAACTCCAACGGTCGTGGGCGGCAGGCGTCTGGACCAGGGCCTATGACGCCAAGTACCAGCACGCGGTCGGGAAGCCCATCACCTCGCTGTCGGAAGACGAGGCCTACGAGCGTCTCCGTCGAGCCGGCTCGCAGCCGTAATCCTCTACCATCGCCCGCTCACGCCGTCTCCGATTGGGCTCCGTTGCCGAAATAGAGCCTGATACGGCACGACACGGCCTGACACTAGGACGGGCCAGGAGGCCCGCGTTGACCTGCGCAAACGGTCAAAATCCGTCACCACGCGATACTCGTTGACATGGCGGAGGAGTCGACTTGTAAACAGAAGGTCAGGGGTTCGAGCCCCCTTGGCGGCTCAAGATCAAAATCACCTTCCACCTGCTGATTCGTCGCCTTTTGCGAGTATTGTTCACATTTTCGGCGCCATTGGGCTCCGTTTCGTCTCCGTTTTCCCTGCCGTGCGGCGGGTCCGCTCGGTGTCGCTGCTGATCGAGCCGTTCGTGGAGTAGTGCCGACTGAGGCTGGCCGAGGATCCGCACCTGTGGGCTTCGACGTTGTTCGATGAGATCGCCGAGCTGGGGTTCAGGCCGCACTGCGTTCATCGAGGCGGAGAACGCTGCCGACAGCGGCAACGTGAAGCGTGCCTGCACCCTGTTGAGGTCTCCCGAGCCGCCTGCTACGCCGGCTTGCCCGCGCGACGGGCGCCGGTGCGAGCGCCGCGCCTGGACAACTGAATCTTCCTTGACAAATTTTCTTGTCGGTGTGAGGCTCTGCTCGTCAACAACGACGAGCTAGCGGAGGACGACATGGGCAGGCGCATTGCGGCAGTGGTGATCGCGGCTTTGCTGGGGACCGGGGGTGTCGCCACCGCGCAGGCACAGCCGTTCGGCCAGGACGCCGCGGTGGTGCGGACCGACGCCGGTCCGGTGCGGGGCACGGTCGCGCCGGACAGCAGGACGTTCCAGGGCGTGCCCTACGCGGCCCCGCCCGTCGGCAACCTGCGCTGGCAACCACCCCGGCCGGCGCCACGCTGGACCGCGCCGAGAGACGCGACGAGGCCGGCGTCGCCGTGCGCCCAGCCCCAGAGCATCGGCCCGGCCAGCGACACTGAGGACTGCCTGTACCTCAACGTCACCACACCGAGGACGGCCGGGCTCAAGCCGATCATGGTGTGGCTGCACGGCGGCGGCAACGCCTTCGGTGCGGGCGGCGACTACGACGCGCGGCGTTTGGCCGCCGGCGGCGACGTCGTCGTGGTCACGTTGAACTACCGGCTCGGCGTCTTCGGTTTCCTCGGCCTGCGCCAGCTCGACGGCGGCGGCACCTTCGGGCTGCAGGACCAGCAGGCGGCGTTGCGCTGGGTGCAGCGCAACGCGGTGGCGTTCGGCGGGAACCCGGGCAACGTCACGCTGTTCGGCCAGTCCGGCGGCTCGTACGACATCTGCGGGCAGCTCACCTCGCCGTCGGCGCGCGGGCTGTTCCATCGGGCGATCATGCAGAGCGGGTCGTGCTCGATGACCTGGCCGCAGAACGGCGTCAACCCGGGCATCCCGGCCGGCTCGCCGTGGCGGCCGCAGGCTTCGGCGGACGCACAGGGTGCCACGCTGGCGGCGTCGCTCGGCTGCCCGGCCGGACCGTCCCAAGTGGACTGTCTACGCGGGATCCCGGTGCCGCGGCTGCTGACCGCGACGCAAAGCGCCGCGCTGCCGACGGTGGCGTACGGCAACCGCGTACTACCGCGGCGCCCCGACCGGGCGCTGGCCGAGGGGCACTACGCCAAGATCCCGGTGATCTCCGGGACCAACCTCGACGAACAGCGCCTCGCGACAGCGTTCCTGCCCCAGGCCTTCACCGAGGACGGCTACCGGCAGCTGCTCATCGACGCGTTCGGCACCAAGGCACCCGAGGTCGCGGCGAAGTACCCGTCGAGCGCATACGAGTCCCCGGCCGTCGCGTGGGCCACGGTGGCGACCGACCGCGTCTGGTCCTGCACACAGGTGACCGACCAGCGCACCCTCGCCGGCTCCGCGCCTACGTACAGCTATGAGTTCGCCGACCGGACCGCGCCCGCGCAGTTCCCGTTCCCGGCGGGCCTCCCGTCCGGCGCCTACCACGGTGCGGAGATGCAGTACCTGTTCGACCTCAACGGCGTGCCCACGCAGCTGAACGCCGAGCAGCAGGCCTTGTCCGACCGGATGATCCGCTACTGGACGACCTTCGCCCGCACCGGCAACCCGAACGGGCCGGGCACCCCGGCGTGGCCGCGCTTCGGCGGTGGCACCACTTTGTCGCTCGTCCCGGGTGCACCGCGGACGGTGGACCTGGCCGCCGAGCACAACTGCGCCTTCTGGGCGAATGTTCAAACCGGGAGCACCCACTAGATGATTGATTCCGTGAAGTTGGTGTTAGTGGTCGTAGGCGATGAGTGAGCGTTTGCTGGTCACGCCGGTTTGCCAGTTGTGCCAGATGCCTGCGGAC
>NZ_JBHRWK010000123.1:0-1341 GCF_042647925.1 Amycolatopsis speibonae | reverse complement strand
CAGGGTCCCGGCAAAGTCGGTTTGGGTCTGCATGAGGGCAGGCACGGTCTCTGGTTGATCATGTGAGTGTCTAAGTCCCATGATCGTGTGAGAGAACCGTGCCTGCTGTCTCATCATCCCTGACCGATTCCGGTCTTGCCCGGCTGGGCCTGGCGAGCACCACGACGTCGGGCTCCGGGCTCTGCCCGGAGCGTGTGTTCGATCTGCGTGACCATTTCGCCGTGGTTCCCGATCCCCGGGACCGGCGTGGGGTCCGGCATACGCTGTGGTCGATCCTGCTGATCACGGCGGCGGCGGTCTGCGCGGGCGCTCAGTCGTTCACCGCGATCGGCGAGTGGGCCGCGGATGCCCCGCAACGGGTCCTGGCGTTACTCGGCACCCGCTACGACCGGCGACGCGAGCGTTATGTGGCGCCGGATGAGCGGACCCTGCGGCGGATGCTGCAAACCGTGGACGGTGACGCGGTAGACGCGGCGATCTGCGCGTGGCTGCAGGAACGCCACCTCGCCGGTGGCACGGACCTTGAGGTCACCGCGATCGCGGTGGACGGAAAGGCCCTGCGCGGCACCCGCGGCGGCGCCGACGCACGCGGCGTGCACCTGCTCTCCGCGCTGACCCACCAGCACGGCACGGTCCTGGCCCAGGCCCAGGTCGGAGCCAAGACCAGCGAGGTCTCCGGGTTCGCCCCGCTGCTCGACCGGGTTGACCTGACCGGGACGGTGGTCACCGCCGACGCCCTGCACACCACCGCCGGCCACGCCCACTACCTGACCGCCGAACGCCACGCGGACTACGTGTTCGTGGTCAAACGCAACCGGCATCACCTGCACGCCCGGCTCGCCACCCTGCCCTGGGCCGACACCGAACCTGGACACCACACCCTCGACACCGGCCACGGACGCCGCGAACGACGCGCGATCCAGCTACTGCCCGCCCCCGAGGACGTCACGTTTCCCCATGCCGCACAAGTGTTTCTCCTCGAACGCCACGTCACCTACACCGCCACCGGCAACACCCACCACGAGACCGTGCTGGGCATCACCAGCCTCACCAACGACCAGGCCGGGCCAGACCGGATCGCCGATCTGGCCCGCGGCCACTGGTGCATCGAGAACCAGCTGCACTGGGTCCGCGACGTCACCTACCGCGAAGACACCTCCCAAGTCCGCACCGGCAACGCACCCCGCATCATGGCCGGACTACGCAACCTCATCATCAGCACACTCCGACTCAACGGACACACCAACATCGCCGCCGCACTACGCCACAACGCCCGCGACTTCACCCGACCACTAACCCAGCTCGGAATCACCCACTAACCAGCCACAACGACTTTGCCGG
>NZ_JBHRWK010000122.1:0-555 GCF_042647925.1 Amycolatopsis speibonae | reverse complement strand
GCGGATTGTGATACAGGCCAACGACATCCACGACCTTCTCCACGAACATCGGATCAGTGGAGAGCTTGAACGTCTCGGCACGATGAGGCTTGAGGCCGAAATCGCGCCAGATCCGGCCGATGGTCGACTTGCTCAACCCGGACTTCTCCGCCATCGACGTCCGCGACCAGTGCGTGGCGTTACGCGGAGTCTCCTCCAGCGTTGCCACGATCACCTCCTCCACCTGGTCGACTGTGATCGACGCGGGCCTGCCCGGCCTGTCCTCGTCCATCAACGCGTCCAGGCGCCCGGCAACGAACCGGCGACGCCACTTACCCACCATGGTCCGATGCACCCCCAGCCGGGCCGCAACCTCCACATTGGACAAACCCTCCGCGCACGCCAGCACCACCCGGCACCGCAGAGCCAATGCCTGCGCACTCGTCGCCCGACGTGCCCACCGCTCCAGCGTGTCCCGCTCATCAGCGGTCAACACCAACTCGACCTTCGGTCGTCCAGTCCGCGCCATCCACCCAGACTAGACTTAGTCACAGCATTTCCGGCGCAGGACACTAG
>NZ_JBHRWK010000121.1:0-689 GCF_042647925.1 Amycolatopsis speibonae | reverse complement strand
ACCATCGGCGGCGACCCGTCCCCACCGCTCGCGCCCCTGACCGCCGACGCGGCCGCGGAAGGCGCGATCGGCGGCTCACAGATCGACGCCATCATCCGCACCCTCGCCCGCATCCCCTCCACCGTCCCCGAAGACAAGATTCGAGACGGCGAAAAGATCCTCGTCGACCTCGCCCGTCATACCGGACCCCGCGCCATCGCCCGAGCCGGACGACGCCTGCTCGACAACCTCGACCCCGACGGGAAAGAACCCCGCAATGAAGATACCAAGGATGTCCGGCCGGAGTTGCGGTTCGTCAAACACCGCGACGGCACCCTCGGCCTCAAGGCGACACTTGACCTCGAAACCTACGCCCGCCTCAAGTCCGACCTCGATCCGATGGCCAAGCCCTATAAAGCCATCAATGGGGTCCGGGACTCCCGCACCCAGGACGAACGCTACGGCGACGCCTTCACCGACTACGTCCGCCTGAAAACCACCAGCCGCAACCTACCCGGCCAAGCAGGGGAAGCCACCCACATCCTCATCACCATGTCCTACGAGGATTTGATCAACGATCTCGGTGAAGCCCACCTGGATCTAGTGGGGCCGATCAGCGCGACCGACGCCCGGATCCTCGCCTGCGACGCCCGTGTCAGACCTGGCGTCCTCGGCACCGCGGGCGAACCCCTCGACATCGGCCGATCGAA
>NZ_JBHRWK010000120.1:0-19704 GCF_042647925.1 Amycolatopsis speibonae | reverse complement strand
ATCTGGCACTGGTCACACTTCCGCCGCCGACGACAACACCAAGCCCGCCTCAGCCACTACAAACGACGAGGCTACCCACTCACCGAACTGCCGTTGCAGTACTAGCACGTCACGAGAGCCGCAGCCGGGTCCCTTGTTCGCGGACGTGTGCGACGGACCCGCAGTCGAGGTCGAGCTGCCGCTGCCGTTCGGCGACGAAAGCGCGGCCGAGGCCAGTGCGGTCCGAAGTGGACAGTGTGCGCCGGAGTTCGTTCAGCAGCCCGCGTTCCTCCGCGCGGATATGTGCGTCCACCGAATTCTCCAGTGATTCCAACGTCTTCTCGAAGTCTTCCGATTCCAGTACCGCGAGCAACTCGGAAGCGAAGTCGCTTTCTGTCGCATCAGGACGGACGATCCGTTCCGTCGCGGTGGCGTGCGCGACCAGGGCCGCGGACAGCTCGGCGACCAGCGCCGGCCGGTCGGCCTCGTCGTTGCGGAGGTCCCGGAAGAGCTGTTCGATCCGGCGGTGGTCGGCCAGCACGACCTCGACCAGGTCGGAGCCCGGGGGAGCGGCCGTGGGCCCAGGACGCATCCAGCCGAACGTCAGTTCCACGGCCTGGCGCCAGTGCGCGTACTCGCTGTCCCGGCGGGCGGGGTTCATCGACGGCAGCCACTGCCCGGCGCGATGCCAGTTCCGGCGCAAGCCCTCCAGATCCGGCCAGTACCCGACCGACAACCCGGCCGCGTACGCCGCGCCCAGTGACACCGTCTCGGCGACCATCGGGCGGACGACCGGCACGTCGAGGACGTCGGCGACGAACTGCATCAGCAGGTTGTCGGCGGTCATCCCGCCGTCCACTTTGAGCGTCGACAGCGCGAGCCCCGAATCGGCGTTCATCGCGTCGACGACCTCGCGGGTCTGCCAGCCGGTCGCCTCCAGCACCGCCCTGGCGAGGTGCCCCTTGGTGATGTACGACGTCAGCCCGGCGATCACGCCGCGCGCCTCGCTGTGCCAATGCGGCGCGAACAGGCCCGAGAACGCGGGCACGATGTAGCAGCCGCCGTTGTCCTCGACCGTGCGCGCGAGTGTCTCGATCTCGGGCGCGCTGCCGATCAGCTCCAGCCCGTCCCGGAACCACTGCACCAGCGACCCGGTGACCGCGATCGACCCTTCGAGGGCGTACACGGCGGGCTCGTCGCCGATCTTGAACCCGACGGTGGTCAGCATGCCGTGTGCCGAGAGCACCGGCGTCGGACCGGTGTTGAGCAGCAGGAAGCTGCCCGTCCCGTACGTGCATTTCGCCTCGCCGGGTGCGAAGCAGGTCTGGCCGAACAACGCCGCCTGCTGATCGCCGAGCGCCGCCGCGATCCGGATCCCCGGCACCACCCGTGACGTCGTCCCGTACACCTCTGTCGAGGGCCGGATCTCCGGCAGCATCGCGCGGGGGACATCGAAGAACTCCAGCAGCTCGTCGTCCCACGACAGCGTCCGCAGGTTCATCAGCATGGTGCGCGAGGCGTTGGTGACGTCGGTGATGTGGACGCCGCCCTCGGGACCGCCGGTCAGGTTCCAGATCAGCCAGCTCTCCACCGTTCCGAACAGGACGTCGCCGCGCTCGGCGCGTTCCCGCAGGCCAGGGGTCCTTTCGAGCATCCACCGGATACGGGGCGCGGAGAAGTAGGTGGCCAGCGGCAGCCCGCACAGCCGCCGGACGCGGTCGGCGCCCGGCTCGCGGGCGAGCTGTTCGAGCATCGCGTCGGTGCGGGTGTCCTGCCAGACGATCGCGCGTCCGACCGGGTTGCCAGTGTGCCGGTCCCAGAGCACCGTCGTCTCGCGCTGGTTCGCGATGCCGAGGCCGACCACCTGCGCGGGTTCGGCGCCCGCGTCGGCCAGCGCCTGCGGCACGATCCGGGCGACGTTGCGCCAGATCTCCGTGGCGTCGTGTTCGACCCAGCCAGGCCGGGGGAAGTGCTGCTGGTGTTCGCGCTGCGCGACCGACACGAGCCTGCCACGCGCGTCGAACAGGATGCACCGGGTCGAGGTGGTGCCCTGGTCGATCGACATCACATAGCGCTGGACCACACGAGCACCTCCATCACCATCGGGACGCGCCGAGATCGCGGGAGACCGCTCGTGCTGCGTCGCGCACGTGCCCGAGCAACCGCGGGATCGGGCTGCCGTCGGCCTCACAGATCCGTTCCGCCGCGCCGGACACCCCGATCGCGCCGACCACGATGCCGCCGTGCCCGCGGATCGGCGCCGCTATCCCGGCCTCGCCGGTGATCATCTCGCCGTTCTCGCTCGCCCAGCCCGCCTCGCGCACCTTGCCGCAGGCGCGTTTGATCGCGGTCTGGGTGACCAGGGTCCGGCGCGTGTAGGCCTCCGGCCCGCCGGTGCGCAACGATGCCACGAGACCGGTGTCATAAGCCAGAAGTACTTTTCCGAGCGCCGTCGCGTGCAGCGGCAGAAGTGTGCCGACGTCGAGCGTCTGCAGGCTGTCGTCGGGCCGGAACACGTGGTGTACCACCAGGACCCGGCCTTCCAGCGGCGCGCCGATCCGGACGGCCTCGCCACTGCGCGCGGCCAGCGCGTCGGCCCAGTTTATCGCGCGCGACCGGAGTTCGTTGACGTCGAGGTAACTCGTGCCGAGGTGCAGCAGCGCCGCGCCCAGTTGGTATTTCCCGGTGTCACGGTCTTGTTCGACAAAGCCGACCCCTTGCAGGGTGCGCAGGATCCCGTGCGCCGTTCCCTTGGCCAGTTCGAGGGAATCGGCGATCTCGCCGACGCCGAGACGGCCGGAGCCGCGCGCCAGCAACCGCAGGATCGCGGCGGCGCGCTCGATGGACTGGATCGGACCGGGCACGGCCCAACCGTAGCCCGACCGGCCCTGATTCGACAATGTCGAACATCGTCTCCGGTCGTTCGACAATGCCGACCGGTGTCCGTTGACCCCGCGTTTCCGCGAACTTAACTTCGGCCTCAACAGGGCAACGGTGTCCTTTGTGGAGGAAGCAATGGTGCGAAACCTCAAGGCTCGCGGATTCGCGGGCGAACTGGCGGCGGAGTTCGTCGGGACGATGATCCTCATCCTGTTCGGCTGCGGGGTGGTGGCCCAGGTCGTCGCCGCGGGCATCGGGGATCACGACAGCATCGCGTGGGCCTGGGGCATCGGTGTCACACTCGGTATCTACGTGGCTTCACGGATCAGCGGCGCGCATCTGAACCCCGCCATCACCGTGGCGCTCGCGGTGTTCAAGGGCTTCTCGTGGCGAAAGGTCGCGCCGTACGCCTTGGCGCAGACCGCCGGCGCGTTCGTCGCGGCGCTGCTGGTGCGCTGGAACTACACCGAGGTGCTCAACGCCGCCGACCCCGGCTTGACGATCAAGACGCAGGGTGTCTTCTCCACCCTTCCGGGTAACGGAACCCTTCCGGTGGGTGACTGGGGCGCCTTCCGCGACCAGATCATCGGCACCGCCATCCTCGCCTTGGTGATCTTCGCCATCACCGACCTCCGCAACACCGCGCCCGCCGCGAACCTCGCGCCGGTCGTCGTCGGCTTCCTCGTGGTCGCGATCGGCATGGCCTGGGGCACCAACGCCGGCTACGCGATCAACCCCGCCCGCGACTTCGGCCCGCGGCTGATGTCCTGGCTCACCGGCTACGACACCGCGTTCACCGACCAGTACGGCTATCCGTACTGGTGGATCCCGATCGCGGCACCGATCATCGGCGCGGTCATCGGCGGCGCGATCTACAAGTTCTTCATCGAGCGCTACCTCCCCAGCGATCCCGCACCGGAAGCTTTGCCCGCCAAGGACATCGAGCGCGTTTCCTAAGGAGCGAAACCATGGCTGACTACATCGGCGCCGTCGACCAGGGCACCACCAGCACGCGGTTCATGATCTTCGACCACGGCGGCAACGAGATCGCCCGCCATCAGCTGGAGCACGAGCAGATCCTGCCGAAGCCGGGCTGGGTCGAACACGACGCGACCGAGATCTGGGAGCGGACCCGGTCGGTCATCGCCACCGCGCTCAACAAGGCGAAGCTCACCGCCGCCGACCTCGCGTCGCTCGGCATCACCAACCAGCGTGAGACCACCGTCGTGTGGAACCGCCGGACCGGGCGCCCGTACTGCAACGCCATCGTGTGGCAGGACACCCGAACCGACCGGATCGCCTCGGCACTGGAACGCGCGGGCAAGGGCGACGTCATCCGCCGCAAGGCCGGTCTGCCGCCCGCCACCTACTTCTCCGGCGGCAAGCTGCAGTGGATCCTGGAGAACGTCGACGGCGTCCGCGAAGACGCCGAGAAGGGCGACGCGCTCTTCGGCACCACGGACTCCTGGCTGATCTGGAACCTCACCGGCGGGCCCGACGGCGGCGTCCACGTGACGGACCCGACCAACGCGTCGCGCACCATGCTGATGGACCTCGAAACGCTGCAGTGGGACGACGAGCTGCTGTCGTTCTTCGGCGTCCCCAAGCAGATGCTGCCGTCGATCCGGCCGTCGTCGAACAACGGCCACTTCGGCGTCACCCGCGCGGACGGCCCCCTCGGCGGCGAGGTCGCGATCACCGGCGTGCTCGGCGACCAGCAGGCGGCGACCGTCGGCCAGGTGTGCTTCCGGCCCGGCGAGGCCAAGAACACCTACGGCACCGGCAACTTCCTGCTGCTCAACACCGGCCACGAGGTCGTGCGCTCGAAGCACGGCCTGCTCACGACGCTGGCCTACCAGTTCGGCGACGAGAAGCCGGTGTACGCGCTGGAAGGGTCCATCGCCGTCACCGGTTCCGCCGTGCAGTGGCTGCGCGACCAGCTGGGCATCATCAGCGGCGCGTCGCAGAGCGAGAGCCTCGCCCGCCAGGTCGAGGACAACGGCGGCGTCTACTTCGTCCCCGCGTTCTCCGGGCTTTTCGCGCCGTACTGGCGTTCGGACGCGCGCGGCGCGATCGTCGGCCTCACCCGCGCCACCACCAACGCGCATCTGGCGCGGGCGACGCTCGAAGCGATCTGCTACCAGACCCGCGACGTCGTCGACGCCATGCAGAACGACTCCGGCGTCACGCTCGACGTGTTGCGGGTGGACGGCGGCGTGACCGCGAACGAACTCTGCATGCAGTTGCAGGCCGACATCCTCGGCGTGCCGGTGTCGAAGCCGGTCGTCGCCGAGACCACCGCGCTCGGAGCCGCCTACGCGGCGGGACTGGCCGTCGGGTTCTGGAAGTCCACCGACGAGCTGGAACAGAACTGGAACGAGGACAAGCGCTGGGAGCCGTCCTGGACGGACGAACAGCGCGCCGTGGGCTACGCGGGCTGGCAGAAGGCCGTCGGCCGCACGCTCGACTGGGTCGAGGTCGAGTGAGCCCGATGAACAGGAGGAGGAACACCGTGACACCCGTACCGCTTTCCCCGGTCTACCGTGCCGAGACGCTGCGCAAGCTCGCCCGCGAAGAGATCGACGTGCTGGTCGTCGGCGGGGGAGTGACCGGTGCCGGCGTCGCACTCGACGCGGCGTCGCGCGGGCTCTCCGTCGCGCTCGTCGAGGCCCGGGACTTCGCCGCCGGGACGTCCAGCCGGTCCAGCAAGCTGATCCACGGCGGGCTGCGCTACCTGGAGAACCTGGACTTCAAGCTGGTCCGCGAGGCGTTGAAGGAACGCGGCCTGCTGCTGCAGACCCTCGCCCCGCATCTGGTCCGGCCGGTGAAGTTCCTGGTGCCGCTCAAGCACCGTGTCTGGGAGCGCGGGTACATCGGCGCGGGTGTCACGCTTTACGACACCCTCGGCGGGGCTCGCGCGCTGCCGAGGCACCGGCATCTGTCCAAACGCGGCGCGGGCAAGGTCGCGCCGGGGCTGGCCGACGACGCCCTGATCGGCGCCATCCAGTACTACGACGCGCAGGTCGACGACGCCCGCCACACGATGACGATCGCGCGGACCGCCGCCGAGCAAGGCGCTTCGGTGCTCACCCGGGCCCGCGTCACGTCCCTGATCCGTGACGGCGAACGTGTCGTCGGCGCCAAGGTCGTCGACCGCGAGAGCGGCGCGGAGATCGAGGTCCGGGCGAAGACGGTCGTCGCGGCGACAGGCGTGTGGAGCGACGACATGGCGGAAGCGGCGGGCATCCCCGCGCCGTTCACCGTGCGCGCGTCGAAGGGCGTCCACCTGGTGGTGCCGCGCGAGAAGATCGACTTGGACACCGGGCTGATCCTGCGCACCGAGAAGAGCGTCCTGTTCGTCATCCCGTGGGGACGGCACTGGATCGTCGGCACCACCGACACCGAATGGGACCTCGACCGCGAGCACCCGGCGGCCAGCCAGGCGGACGTCGACTACGTGCTCGAGCACCTCAACGCGGTCTTGCGCACGCCGATCACCGCCGACGACATCGAAGGCGTGTACGCCGGGCTCCGGCCGCTGCTTGCCGCGAAGGCGACGTCGACGACGAAGCTGTCGCGGGAGCACGCCGTGGCGCATCCGGTGCCGGGCCTGGTGATCGTGGCGGGCGGCAAGTACACGACGTACCGGGTGATGGCCGCCGATGCTGTCGATGTCGCGGTGGAGGACCTCGGGCGGCCGGCCCCGTCTTCGTGGACCGAGCGGCTCCCGATCGTCGGTGCGGTCGGCTACCACGAACTGTGGGGCACGCGGCACTCGCTCGCTCAGCGCGCGGGCCTGCCGATCGGCCGGATCGAGCACCTGCTGCAGCGCTACGGCACCGCGATCGAGGACATCCTGGAGTCGATTTCGGAGCGTCCCGAACTGGGCGAGCCGATCCCGGGGACGGAGGAGTACCTCAAGGCAGAGGTCGTCTACGCCGTCTCGCACGAGGGCGCGCTGCATCTGGAAGACGTCCTGACGCGCCGCACCCGGATCTCGATCGAGGAGCGGGACCGCGGTGTGACGGCGGCGCCGGTGGTGGCCGGGCTGATGGCGCCGCTGCTGGGCTGGGACTCGCACAAGCAGGAGCGCGAGGTCACCAACTACCTCGCGCGGGTCGAGGCGGAACGTTCCGCGCAGGCCGCTCCGGACGACGAAGCGGCGAACGCCAGCCGCCTCGCCGCTCCGGCGCTGCTGCCGAGCTGAACCACGAGGGCCGCACCCGCCGGCGGTGCGGCCCTCTCCGTGTCACGGCCTCGGCGCTCGACGGCCTTTCCGCTCTTCGAGCTCTTCCGCGGACACCGGGATGAGCATCGGCCGGCCCGGCTCGCCGAACATCGTGACGACGAACTGGCTCTCGGCGTCGGCGAAGTGGTTGCCGTCCTGGTAGTGGATGACGTCACCACCCGGCTCCCAGAACGCTTCGCCGGCCTTCACGACCCTTTCCGGTTCGCCCTCCAGCTCGAAGACGATCGCGCCCTTGACGACATAGCCGAACGCGGGTCCGGTATGCCGATGCGGGGGCGCGCCTTCGCAGCCGGGTGGCAAGGTGACCAGGATCGTCATCGCCTCCGCGTCGGTCGGCATCGGCGGCGCCGGTACCGACGAGATCATCTCGATCTTCGGCGGCGGCGTGGTCGCGTCGGGGTTCTCCAGGTGATGCGCGTGGTCCGTGGTCATGACTTGATCCAGTCGAGGTAGTGGGTCTCGGCGAGGCGGGCGCCGTCCTTGGTGGTGAGGACGTCACCGCGGACGGCGGAGAACATGCCCGCGGTCTCGTCGACGGTCACCGAACGGTTGTCTCCCTTGGCGGACAAGGTGATCCGGCCCAGTTCGTCCAGCGGGTAGACGTCCGGGCCACCCACGTCGAGGGTCCCGTTCAGCGGCTTGCCCGCCGAGACCTCGGAAACGGCCGCGGCGACCTCCGCCGCGGTGATCGGCTGGATCGGCGTGCTGGGCAGGCGGACCGTGTTCTCGTCGGCGGTCCAGGACAGGACCGCGCCGACGAATTCCATGAACTGGGTGGCGCGGACGATCGAGTAGGGGACACCGCTGTTCTTGAGGATGTCCTCCTGCAGCGTCTTCGCCCGGTAGTAGTCGAGCTCGGGGACCTGGTCGACGCCGACGATCGACAGGATCACGAAGTGCCCGGTACCCGCCTTCTTGGCCGCCGCGACGAGGTTGTCCATCGAGGTCCGGAAGAACGCGGGGGAGGCGTCGTCGAAGGTCGGGGAGTTCGTGAGGTTGACGACCACGTCGGCGCCGTCGAGCGCGGCGTCCAGCCCCTGGCCGGTGAGGAGGTCGACCCCGGTGGACGGCGAATGCGGCACCGCCTCGTGCCCGGCGTCGTTCAGGTTCCGCACGACCTGCGAACCGATCAGCCCGGTTCCGCCGATGACCGCGAATTTCATGGCCCAGTGCCCTTCGTCGTGGGCGTCCGCTAACCCGGACACCTTATGTCCGAGATAATACTCAGACATATTGTGTCCGAGTCAAGGGGCGAGTTAGAGTCATCCGGATGAAGATGTCCGGTGGGGTCGAGTGGGCCCTGCACTGCTGTGTCGTGCTGACCTCGCTCGACGAGCCCGCGCCCGCCGCGCGCCTGGCGCAGCTTCACGACGTCTCCCCGAGCTACCTCGCGAAGCAGCTTCAGTCGCTTTCCCGGGCCGGTCTCATCCGGTCGGTGCAGGGGAAGGCCGGCGGCTACGTCCTCACCAGGCCACCTTCGGAGATCACGGTGCTCGACGTCGTCGAGGCCATCGAAGGGCCTGGTCCGGCCTTCATCTGCACCGAGATCCGGCAGCGCGGCCCGATGGCGACACCGCCCGAAGCGTGCACCGCGCCGTGCGCGATCAGCCGTGCGATGGCCAACGCCGAAGTCCAGTGGCGGGCGGCGCTGCGCGCGGTCTCCATCGCGGATCTGGCCGACGACGTCAGGGGCGACTACGGTCCGGGCGCCCTGGCGGGGATCGGCGCCTGGTTCCGGGACGACTCGTGAGTGGCTAGAACCGTCCTGGCCACTCGCGAGGTCCTGGGCGCGCTCCGGCGCGGCAGCTGCCGTCCGGTCTGCGCGATGGGCGTCCGGCAGGTGTCGCGAAAGCCACTTTCGGGACGTCAGATGTCGCGAAAGTGGCTTTCGCGACGCTTGGTGTTGAGGCACCTACCGGATTTCGGCTGCGGTCGATCGCGGGTCCGGTCCGTGAAGGCCTCCTTGCCTACCCTCAGAGTAGGGAAGGAGGCCTTCGCTACCCCCAGGATCGCCACGTCCGCCCCAGGCGCACCAGCAGTCACAACAGTCACAGTGGCCGCGGGTGAAGGCCCCCTTCACGGCGCTAGGCGCAATGAAGGGGCTTCATGTACTGCAGGAGACTCAAGTGTCCCACCGTGCTGGAGTCCAGCACCTCGTGAGTGGCTAGTCAGGCTAGAGCCAAAGGTGTCTTGGGTACCTACTGGATTCCGGCCTTGGTTGATCACGGGTCCCCCTCGTGTAGTCCGCGGCCGCTGTGTCGCGAAAGCCACCTTCGGGACGCCTAGTGTCCCGAAAGTGGCTTTCGCGACATGCCCGGCAACCGCGATGTCCTGAAGGCCCCCTTTGAGACGTTGAGCGTTCTCAAAGCGACCTTCACCGCGACGAACACTCTCCGTGTCCTGGACTGGGGCTGTGCGGGGCTTGAGCGCTGACGGCGGCGTTGCGAAAGCCACTTTCGCAACCTTCAGCGTTGCGAAAGTGGCTTTCGCAACCGCCGCCTGCCGGTCAGGCCGCATCGGGTCCAGGGGGCGTGAGTGGCAATTCGCGTTAGAACCGTCCTAGCCACTCACGAGTCCTGGAACCGGTCCACGTGTTCGGCGACCCACTCCGCGAACGTTCGCGCCGGTCGGCCGAGTACCTGCTCGACGGTGTCGACCACGGTGCTCGCTTCCGGCGGCGGGTCACCGTGCCAGCCGACGACGTATTCGGCGTCCGCTGCCGAGACCCCCTCGGCCAGCAGCCTGTCGACCGCCTGCTGCCTCGTGATCTGCTCCAGTACGATGTCGCGGCCGAGTGCGGCGCCGAGAACCGCGATCCGCTCGCGGGTGGTCAGCGCCTCCGGTCCGGTGAGGTTGTAGACCTTGCCCGAGTGCCCGTCCTCCACGAGCGCGGTGGCGGCGACGGCGCCGATGTCGGCCTCGTGCACCACCGCGCCCGGGAGGTCGAACGGCTCGCGTACCACGCCTTCGGCGCGAATCGAGTCGGTCCAGGTCAGGGTGTTGGACATGAACTCCTGGGGCTCCAGTCGCGTCCATTCCACGCCGGACTCGGTCATGGCCTGTTCCGTCGGTCCGACGTAACCGCCCCACACGATGGTCATGCGCCGGACACCCGCGTCCACGGCGCGCTTGACCAGTTCGGCGCCGACGTCGGCGAGGCCCGCGGTCGCGGTGATGTGCAGCCGGGTGACGCCGTCGAAGTTCACTGTTTCCGGTGCGGTGTGCGTGCCCGCTACCAGTTCGACGCCCGCCGGGAGCCGGGCTCCGGCGGGGTTCCTGGTGAGTGCCCGGACGCGTTCCCCGCGGCGGACGAGTTCGGCCACCACGTGGCGGCCGGTGTTCCCGGTGGCGCCGGTTACCAACACGGTCATGGGTGATTCCCTTCGTTTTCCGCGAAGATAAAAGCTCAAGTAATGTGGAGGTCAAGGGGGCCGGTCAGGAATCGAGAAGCGCCGGAGCTCGCGGAATCCCTAGCGTCTTCGCCACGGGCAAAACGACTACAGGAGGTTCTCGTGAGCAAGCGGATCCGGACGTTCCACCGGTGGACGTCCCTCGTCTTCGTCGCCACCGTCGTCGTCTGCTTCGTCGTCGTGGCGGTGGGCGGCTCGGCCCAGTGGGTGCTCTACACGCCGCTGCCGCCGCTCTTCCTGCTGATGTTCAGCGGCCTCTACCTGTTCGCGCTGCCGTACACCGCCAAGCGGCGCAACCGGGGGCGCGTGGCCGGGTGACTCGCCGGGTCTTAGTTTATGGCAAAAATTAACAGCCTGCGTACCGGCCGGAAACTCTTGACGCGGCCGTCCGGTCCGGTGAGGATCGGCCGGTCCCCGCCTCCCGCAGAATGGACCAGACCATGGCAAGACGTCCTCGCGCGCGCCGAAGTCCGCTCATCGCCTTGATGGGTCTCACGCTGCTCGGCGGGGCCGTGGTGGCCACGCCCGCCGCCGTCGCCGCCGAACAGCCGGTGATCGGGAAGCCGGCGCTCGACCGGGACGGCTGCGCCCGGATCGAGAAGAGCCTGCCGACGCTCGCCGACTGGCCGAAGGTGGAGAGCCGGTTCAAGGGCAAGGCCGGTGACGAGCCGCGGATCGCCGAGATCCTCAAGGGGATGACCCTGGAGGAGAAGGTCGGGCAGATGACGCAGCCCGAGATCGCCGCCATCACCCCCGACGAGGTCCGCCAGTACGCCATCGGCTCGGTCCTCAACGGCGGCGGTTCGTGGCCGAACCAGAACAAGCACGCGTCCCAGCAGGACTGGCTGAAGCTCGCCGACTCCTACTGGGACGCCGCGAAGGCCGGCCGGACGAAGATCCCGGTGATCTGGGGCATCGACGCCGTGCACGGCAACAACAACGTGTACGGGGCCACCGTCTTCCCGCACAACATCGGTCTCGGCGCGGCACACGACCCGTGCCTGGTGCGCGACATCTCCGCGGCGACGGCCCGGCAGATCCGCGCCACCGGCCAGGACTGGGCCTTCGCGCCGACGCTCGCCGTCGTGCGGGACGACCGCTGGGGCCGCACCTACGAAGGCTTCTCCGAGGACCCGCGGATCACCCGGGCCTATGGCTATGAGGCGATCAACGGCCTCCAGGACGGCTCGACCAAACGCATCGGCTACAACGGCGTGATCGGCACCGCCAAGCACTTCATCGGTGACGGCGGCACCCTCAAGGGGCAGGACCAGGGCGTCAACCCGTCGTCCGAAGCCGAGATGATCAACGTCCACGGCCAGGGTTACTACGGTGCGCTCGCGGCCGGCTCCCAGACCGTGATGGTGTCGTTCAACAGCTGGACCAACACCGAACTCGGCATCGACGAGGGCAAGCTGCACGGCAGCGACAAGGCGCTGAACCAGATCCTCAAGGGCAAGATGGGCTTCGACGGCCTCGTCGTGTCCGACTGGAACGGCATCGGCCAGGTTCCGGGCTGCACCAACGCTTCGTGCCCGCAGGCGATCAACGCCGGCATCGACATCGTGATGGTGCCGAACGACTGGAAGGCGTTCATCACCAACACCGTCGCCCAGGTGAACGGCGGCCAGATCCCGGTCTCGCGGATCGACGACGCGGTGACCCGCATCCTGCGCGTCAAGCTGCGCTCCGGGCTGTACGAGTCCCAGAAGCCGTCGGACCGTTCTTACGCGAACTCCGACGACGCGCTGAAGGAGACGTGGCTGGCGCGCGACGCGGCCCGCTCGTCGCAGACGCTGCTGAAGAACAACGGCAACGTGCTGCCGCTGAAGCCGAAGTCGAAGGTCCTGGTGGTCGGCAAGAGCGCGGACAGCATCCAGAACCAGACCGGCGGCTGGACGCTGAGCTGGCAGGGAACCGGCAACACCAACGCCGACTTCCCCAACGCCACGTCGATCCTGTCCGGGCTCAGGCAGCAGCTCGGCGACGTCAACGTCACCTTCGACGAGAAGGGCGACGCCGACCCGAAGGGCTACGACGCCGTCATCGCCGTCATCGGTGAGACCCCGTACGCGGAAGGCGTCGGCGATCTGACCCGCAAGACGCTGGAATCCTCGAAGCTCTACCCCGAGGACCTGGCCGTGCTGGACAAGGTCCGCGGCAAGGGCGCTCCCGTCGTCACGGTCTACGTCGGCGGCCGCCCGCTGTACATGAACAAGGAGATCAACCGCTCCGACGCGTTCGTGGCCGCGTGGCTGCCCGGCACCGAAGGCGGCGGCGTCGCGGACGTGCTCGTCAAGGGCGGTTTCAAGGGCACCCTGCCGTACTCGTGGCCGAAGAGCGCGTGCCAGACGCCGCTGAACCCGGGCTCGGCCGGCTACGACCCGCTGTTCAAGCTCGGCTACGGTCTCAAGACCGGTCAGCGCGTCACCGTCGGGCAGCTGGACGAAACCGTCGGCCCGGTGGCCTGTGGTTCGACCGGTGGCGGCGGCACCGCGACCGAGGACCTCGAGGTGTTCAACCGCACCGATGTGGCGCCGTACAAGGGTTTCATCGGTTCCGCGCAGAACTGGGGCGGTACCGAGATCGGCCCGGACGGCACCGCCTCGCACGCCGAGATCAACGTGGTGCAGTCCGACGTGAACGTGCAGCAGGACGGCCTGAAGTCGACCTGGACCGGCACCGGCCCGGCACAGCTCTACTTCCAGAACCCGGCCGGTACCAACGATCTGCGCGGATACCTGAACGCCGACGCGGCTCTGGAGTTCGACACGGTCGTGCACGAGGCGCCCGCCAACCGGACGGTGATCAGCATGCACTGCGTCTACCCGTGCTTCTCCGAGGTGAACGCGACCAAACTGTTCACCGACCTCGCGGGGGCGCCGAAGTCGACGGTGAAGATCCCGGTGTCGTGCTTCGCGAACGGGCTGGATCTGGAGAACGTCAACACGCCGTTCCTGGTGTACACCGACGGCAAGTTCTCCGCTTCGTTCGCGAACGTGCGGTGGGTGCCCAAGGGGGCACAGGATCCCGATGCGAGGCCTTGCTCCAGTTTGAGTTGACCCTCGCTAGCGCGCTATGAAAGGTCCTTTCCTTGCAAATTTGGCAAGGAAAGGACCTTTCATGGCATCGGGAGAGGCTCAAGAGGGGCGGTTCATGTCCGGGATCTCGATGTTCACCGGCCCGCCCTCCGAAAGCCACAGCCGGATGTACTGCCGGATCGCCTCGTCCAGCACCCAGGCGGCCGCCGGCACCAGCGGCAGCGGGATGAGCTTTTCGTGGAACGCCACCAGGGCAGGGAAAGCGGTGCCGATCAGCGGGTCCCAGATCGGCTCGCGCGGGATCCCGTTCCACTCGGAGAACCGGTCGCCGATGATGTGGCGGGCCAGCGCGTTGACCATCGGCCGGTCGACGCGGCCCGGGCTGGTCTGCTCGGCGAGCATGTCGAGGAGGATGTCGGTGAGCTCGACGCCCTCGCGGGTCGGGCCCATCGCCGGGTCCAGCACCTGCTTGGACTGCGCGTAAGCCGCGTCCCAAGTGGACGGCAGATACTCGTCGCGGATCCCGAGCATATGCCCGGTCACCTGCCAGATGTGCAGGTAAGCGGCGGAATGCGCGGGGGAGACCCGGACGTGCCAGTCGGTCAGCTTGCGCATCGTGTACGTCGGCAGCGTGTGCCAGGTGACCAGCAAGTCGTTCTGGCTGATCGGGATTCCCTGCTGCCAGTGTGGTGACTGCGGCAGCAGATGCCGGACGGCGGCGTGCACCAGGCGGGTCTTCACCGCCGAGACGATCATCTGGCCGTCGGGCCGGTAGGCGTTGAGCGAACCGACGTCGTAGCCGAGTTTGGCCGTTTTCGCGACACGGTCCTTCATGTCCGCGCCGCCCTTGGAGTAGTAGACCGCCCTGGCCTCGTTCGGGATGGCGGTGCTCAGCATCCCGCCGCCGAGGCCGTTCAGCAGGTTGACGAACCGTCCGCTGACCTTCATGAAATCCGCCGCCGCGGCCAATCTGGACTGGTCCGCCCACGACGGGAGCTGTCGTGCGTGTTCGACGAACTCCCGCAGGTCCGGCGGGAGCCCGGACGGCGTCGGCTGGTCGTTCCTGGTCCAGGTTCGCAGCGCCTGGTTGACCTCCGCGACCTGTCCCCGCTCGAAGATCGCGGCGACCACCGGATCGGCTTCGGCGTCCCACACCCATTTCGGATCGGTGCCCGCCCCCACGCCGGCCACCGAACCACTCGGACTCCACGCCCAGGCGGGCTGGGCCATCCCCATGGCCCCCAAGAGGGTCGCTCCGCCACTGACGATCAGCATCTTGCGTCGATTGAGTTCGGTCATGCGCCAGTACTCCTCCTTGAGTCCCGGACCTGCGGGTTGGTACTGTGATACAAGTAGTGCAACCGCGTATCTCAAGGAGAGCACAATCATCGCGAAGACGCCAGACCCGGATTCTTTGCTGGAGCGCGCGCTCGCCGACGCGCTCGAACGCGCCGAGGAAAGCGACGAGATCGCGCTCCGGCTGCTCGACGCCGCCTACGAACAGTTCTGCCGGATGGGGATCCGGCGCTCCACCATGGAGGACGTCGCGCGCCGGGCCGGCGTCTCGCGGATCACCGCGTATCGCCGGTTCGCGACCAAGGACGCCCTGGTCGAGCAGGTGGTGCGCCGCGAGTTCCGGCGCTACTTCGACCAGTTCCTGCTCGACATCCAGCAGGCCGAAACCGCCGCGGACCGGGTCGTGCTGGGCTTCGCCAGCGCGCTGCGGGCGATCCGGCGCAACCCGCTGATCGGCGGGCTGATGGCCGTCGAGCCCGAGGTGCTCGTCCCGTCGATGGTCAGCGACGGCGGCAACACCCTGGCCGCGGTCCAGCGGTTCGTCGCGGGTCAGCTCCGTCGTGAGCAGCAGGCGGGCAACGTTTCGGAGGACGTCGACGTCGAACTCGTCGCCGAGCTGATGACCCGGGTCTCCGCTTCGTTCCTGATCACACCGAGCCAGGTCGTCGATCTCGACGACGACGAGCAGGTCCGCGAAGTGGCCAGGCGGTTCCTGGTCCCGATGCTGCGGCCGCGACAAGGCCGCTGATCAGCAGATCCAGCGCCCGCATGAAGTCCGGTTCGGGGTCGTGCGCCTGCAACGCGGGGATCGCGCGGCTGAAGTTCGGCAGGACCGCCGGGTCGATTCGCCGGAGGAACCGCTCGTCCTGCTCCCGTTCGGCTTCGCCCTTGCGAGCCTTGGTGAAGCCGACGGTCGTCAGTAGTAGCGAGCCGAAGACGAGGCTGTTCAGGGCGCCGAGCGTCGGACGGATCCCGTCGTCGTCGAAACCGGCTTCGTAGAGCGCGCCGACGAGGTCGTCGAGTGGCAGCAGGGCTTGCAGTGAGTTCGGATTGGCCTCGTCGGTGGCCAGCGCCATCGGCACGACCGGATGCGCGGCGAGCGCGCGATAGGTGTTGAGCACGGTGACCCGCACTCGTTCCGGCCACGGCGAATCCGGGTCCGCGCGCTCGATGCCGCTGTAGACGCGCTCCGCGATGCCGTCGAGGATGTCGGTCTTGTTCCGGACGTGGTTGTAGAGCGCCATCGCTTCGACGCCGAGCGTCTTGGCGAGCTTGCGCATCGACAGCCCCTTGAGGCCCTCTTCGGCGGCCAGGGCGAGCGCCGCGTCCAGGACCTTCTCCCGGTTCAACGGTTCTCTCCGTGTCATTCCCACGTCCTCCGCTTGACAGGTTTACGGTGTATCTATCATATTTACGGCGTAAATATACGCTGTAAATACGGGGGTTGTCGTGAACGACGTGATCATCGTGGGCGGGGGACCGGTCGGTTTGCTGCTGGCGGGTGAGCTCCGGCTGGCCGGAGCCGATCCGCTCGTACTGGAGTCGGCAGACGGGGCCGTCCGCCGGAACCGGAGTTTCGGGTTGCGCGGGATCAACGGCCGGACCGCGCAGTCGTTGCGGCTGCGCGGGCTGACGGAGGTGTTCTCGAAGGCGCAGGACGAGATGCCCGAGCTTGCGCGGCGGATGAAGGAAAGTCGCTTCAGGGGGCATTTCGCCGGGTTGCCGCTCGCCGAGGACGAGCCCGCGCCGGACGCGGTCGGCGGGTTCATTCTCAGGCAGCATGTGCTGGAACGGATCCTCGCCGAGTGGGCGACGGGGCTCGGTGTCCGGATTCGCACGGGTCATGAAGTGGTCGACATCGTGCAGGAGGATTCGGTGGTCCGCGCCGTGCTCGCCGACGGCCGTTCCGAGCAGGCCCCGTACCTGGTGGGCTGCGACGGCGGCCGCAGCACCGTGCGGAAGCGGACCGGGATCGCGTTCCCCGGGACGGGCCCGACGATGACCGGGCGCATCGCGCGGGCGGAACTCGCCGATCCCGGCGCGGTGACGTCGTCCATGCACGGTCCTGGCGGGATGGTGAACCACTCGTGGGTGCCGGGGGAGATCTCCACCATGGAGTTCGACGGCGGACCGGGTGACCGGGACGCGCCACTGACGGCCGAGGAGATGCAGGCGAGCATCGGTCGCGTCAGCGGAATCGAGGTGACGGTCGCCCGGCTGGACGGTGGAATCCGGTTCAGTGACAACAGTCGTCAGGCCGCGACCTATCGACAGGGGCGCGTGCTCTTGGCAGGAGACGCCGCCCACGTGCATTCGCCGATCGGCGGCCAGGGACTGAACCTCGGCCTCCAGGACGCGATGAACCTCGGCTGGAAACTGGGCCTGGTGGCGCGGGGCGAGGCGCCGGAGTCCTTATTGGACACTTACGACGCGGAACGGCGTCCGGTCGGGGAGCGTGTCCTGCGCAACAGCCGGGCCCAGGTCGCGCTGATGCGGCCTGGTCCGCAGGTCGCCGCGCTTCGGGAGGTGCTGGAGGAGACCCTGGGGATCCCGGCGGCCAAGCGGCATTTCATCGCGATGGGCAACGGGTCCGACATCGACTACGCGCCGGACTCCGTCCATCCGCTCGTGGGCAGGTTCGCTCCAGTGCCGTTGGTGTCCGAAGACGGTCGCGCCCTCCTGGTGGCGGACGCCGGTTCGACCTTCCTCGCGAGGCCGGACGGCTACGTCGCCTGGGCCGCGTCGGACGGCGAAGCGGCCGGGTTGGACGAGGCGCTCGCGCTTGTCACGGGCCACGTGTATAAAGTGAAACGAGTGTTCAAAATGTAACGGGTGTTCAAGTTGTAGGAGTGTGCCGTGGCAGGCCAGTACCGGGAGCTGTTCTCCGCGAAGGGCTCGTTCGCCTTCTCCGCCGCAGGGCTGGTCGCCAGGATCCCGGTCCCCATGACGGGGATCGGGATCATCACCATGCTGGCGCAGAGGCGCGGCGATTACGGCCTCGCCGGATTGGTCTCGGCGGCGTTCACGCTGTCCATGGCGCTGCTCGGACCGCAGGTCTCGCGTTGGGTGGATCGCCGGGGACAGGGCCGGATCCTGCTGCCGGTGACGGGGA
This sequence comes from Amycolatopsis speibonae, assembly GCF_042647925.1. NCBI lineage: Bacteria > Bacillati > Actinomycetota > Actinomycetes > Pseudonocardiales > Pseudonocardiaceae > Amycolatopsis > Amycolatopsis speibonae. The sequence continues at coordinate 1,737 of NZ_JBHRWK010000120.1, read as the reverse complement.
TCAGCGTGCTGTCGCTCGGCGCGCTTCTGCTCTGCGCCCGGTTCGAGGCGCCGGCGTGGACGCTGTTCGTGTGCGCGATCCTCGCCGGGTTCATGCCCAGCATGGCGGCGATGGTCCGGGCGCGCTGGTCGGGGCTCTACCGCGACTCGCCGCGGCTGCACACGGCGTTCGCGCTGGAATCGGTGGTCGACGAACTGACCTTCGTCATCGGGCCCGCGCTGTCGGTGGCGTTGTGCACCACCGTTTTTCCCGAAGCGGGACCGCTGGTCGCGCTGGTGCTCCTCGTCGTGGGGGTGTTGTCGTTCGTCTCGCAGCGCGCGACGGAACCGCGCGTCCTGCCGTCGAGCGGATCGGCCGGGAGTTCGGCGATCCGCCTGGGCGCGGTGCGGGTGCTGGTGCTGACGCTGGTGGCGGGCGGTGTCATCGTCGGCACGGTCGACATCGTCAGCGTGGCGTTCGCGGGGCAGGTGGGGGCGCCGTCGGCGGCGGGCATCGTCGTTTCGGTCTACGCGGTGGGTTCCGCGATCTCGGGACTGGTTTTCGGGACGCTCAAGCTGACCATGGCACCGCCTCGGCTGCTCCTGATCGGTACCGCGGGTACGGCGGCGAGCGCGGTACCGCTGCTGGTCGTGGACGGCGTCGCCGCCCTGTGCGCGGTGGTCTTCGTCGCCGGATTGTTCTTCTCTCCCACGATGATCGTCGTCATGGGGATGATCGAGAAGGTCGTCCCGGCGGAGAAGCTCACCGAAGGGATGACGTGGGCGATCACCGGACTCAGCATCGGAGTCGCCCTCGGCGCCGCGGTGTCGGGGGAGGCCGTCGACCGCTTCGGGCCGGACGGCGGGTTCACCGTCGCGGTCGTCGCCGGTGGTTCGATCATCCTGATCGCCCTGCTCTCGTATCCTCTGCTGAACAGGAAGATCGCGATCCGCGAGGAGGCGGCACACTGAACGAGCCGATCGCCGACGGCCGCCTCGCCAAGGGCGAGCAACGTAAACGGGAGCTGATCGAGGCCACCCTGCGCATCGTCGCGAGGGACGGGGTGTCGGGGGTCAGTCACCGGACGGTCGCCCGTGAGGCGGGGCTGCCCGCGACGGCGGCCGCGTACCACTTCCAGGGGATCGAAGACCTGTTGACCGCCGCACTCATCCGGTGCATGGACGAAGACACCGAGCGGATGCGCGTCCTCACCGCGGAAACCGGCGGAGACGCCCTGCCGAAATTCGCGGCCCTGATGGCCCGCGTGACCAGGGAACCCGGGCATCTGCTGGCGGAATACGAGCTGTACCTGCTCGCCGCACGGGAGCCGCGACTCCGTGAGTCGACCGATCGCTGGATGGCGGCCCTGGCGGACTTCGCGCGACGGCACACCGACGATCCGGTGCGGGTCGAGATGCTGGTCGGGCTGGTGGACGGCTTGCTGCTGCAAGGGCTGCTGCGCGACGACCCACCGTCGGCGGAACGGTTCGAAGCCATCCTGCGGACCGCGCTGGGCTCGTGAGTGGCAGTGACGGTTCTAACCGGGTCGTTACCACTCACGAGGTCCTGGGCCGGTTCCCTGTAGGAGACGCCTGGTGCGGCGGGGCCGGTACCTACCGGACTCCGGCTGCGGTCGATCGCGGGTCGGGTCCGGTCCGTGAAGGCCTCCTTGCCTACCCTGAAGGTCAATGCCAGGAACTTAAGCGGCTCTGGGTTGGGCTGGGGTTGCTGTTGTGTTGGCTGTGTCCTGTTCGGTGG
>NZ_JBHRWK010000119.1:0-2323 GCF_042647925.1 Amycolatopsis speibonae | reverse complement strand
GACAAAGCAACCGCCAACCCCGCCAGAACACCATCACCCACCTCACACGCAAACAACCGGATCGCCTCACCAACAACCCACCCCGAATCCAGCACCCCCCGCACGATCACACCCAAATCAGGAGCACCCTCATCCAGCAACACCACCCCATGCACACCGGCTTCCTTCAGCAACAACGCCGCCGCATCCCTGAACACCGAACCGACACCACCGATGAGCACCCCCACAGGCGCCGGCTGTATCTGCTCCTCCCGCCCCAGCCACTGCGACATCTCCTCCCGAAACTCCCGCGACACCCCCTGCATCTCCACCTGCTGCAGCTCCGACCCGACCGGCCACACCCAGCCACCATCCCCAGCACCAGGCACAACCGGCACCGGCATACCGGCCGCGGAAAAACTTGGCGCACCGGCCCCGAAACCAGACCCCGGCATCCCCAACCCCGACGACGGCACCCCCGGCGTCCCGGATTCCAGCCGCCGGCGCTTCCACGGTGGCGACGTTGAAACGCCAACAGGACTTATGCCAGACGGGACCTCACCAGCCGAGCCCGACGGGGTGTTGTCGAGAGAATGATCCGCAACGCTCTGGGTAACGCCGAGTTTCCAGTTGATTACCGTCGTGCGGTGCACGATATTTCCAGCGCGCTTCGCAAGCTCCTCCGACGTCAGGACTGCTCCGGTCTCATCAAACTTCGCCTGCTGGTACGCCCGCATCCACACCTCGACCCACCGCACCAACGGCTTCGTGTACTGATGTCTCTTCCCGATGGGCTCCAACCAGATGTTGACCGGCAACCGATGACTGTTCGCCTGCAGGAGCAACAACAGATCGTCGTACTGCCGCCACTCCCCCTCATGCCACTCCCCCTCGCGCCACTCCCCCTCGTACCACTGCACCTCACCAGGACGGAACCCCTTGACCCACGGGGGAACAAGCTCAGAGACGTCCAGGTCCGGACTCAACGCAGGAATTGGGTGCTTATTCGCCTGCTCCGCATTGATCAGTTCGCCGGAAAGAGCAGCCACCAAAAGCCCGGATGCTCGCATGCCGGTCGCATCCACAGCCTCCCGCTGAATACCGATCCCCCATTCCCGCAACTCCTTGTCCGTCACCTCGCGCTCCCCCGCGTAAGCCTTCAACGTGGCAACGCCACCTACCCCAGGACGCCAGGACACCAGATCCACATCCTTCGGAATCCCCGGACGGGGATCTGCCGACAGTTGCCCGGAGCCCTCCCCCTCACCCGAGGGGGCGTTGTCGAGAGAATGATCCGCAACGCTCTGGGGAACGCCGAGTTTCCAGTTGGCGACCGTCGTGCGGTGCACGATATTTCCAGCGCGCTTCGCAAGCTCCTCCGGCGTCAGGGCTTCTTTGTTCTCTCGAACCCTCGCCGCGTGGTACGCCCGCATCCACACCTCGACCCACCGCACCAACGGCTTCGAGTGCCTCCGCGCACCGGGCTCCAACCAGATGTTGACCGGCAACAGGTCCCTATTGGCCGTCAGTAGCTCCACAATGTCACCGACCTGCGACCACTCCCCCTCACCAGGACGGAAATCCTTGACCCACCGAGGAACAAGCGAAGTGACGTCCGGGGCCAAACCCAACGCAAGACGTGCGTACCTGGACGCATCCTTACGCGCCTGCGGCGCATTGATCAGTCCGCCGGAGAGAGCAGCCACCACAGACCCGGGTACTCCCAGACCGGTATCCGCCACAGCCTCCTCTTGCAGGCTCACGAACCAATCGAGCAACACCGTCCGCGGCACCTCGCGCCCCCCCGCGTAAGCCTTCAACGTGGCAGCGACACCTACCCCAGGACGCCAGGACACCAGATCCTTCGGAATCCCCGGACGGGGATCCGCCGGCAGTTGCCCGGAGCCCTCCCCCTCACCCGAGGGGGCGAGCTTCCACTCGCCTACCGTCTCGGAGGTCACGACGCCTCCAGAGCGCTTCGCAAGCTCCTCCGACGTCAGGACTGCTCCGGTCTCATCAAACTTCGCCTGCTGGTACGCCCGCATCCACACCTCGACCCACCGCACCAACGGTTCCGTGTACTGACGTTTCTTCCCGATGGGCTCCAACCAGATGTTGACCGGCAACCGATGACTGTTCGCCTGCAGGAGCGACAACAGATCGTCGTACTGCCGCCACTCCCCCTCGCGCGACTCCCCCTCGTACCACTGCACCTCACCAGGACGGAACGCCTTGACCCACTTAGTACTACAGCGGCAGTGAGGGATGTTTGTTGCGTTGTCGCTGGTAGTGGCTGTGGCGGGCGCGGGTTTGGTGGCGTCGTCGCCAGAGTGACCAGTGATCG
>NZ_JBHRWK010000118.1:0-5965 GCF_042647925.1 Amycolatopsis speibonae | reverse complement strand
TCAACGCTCGGATACTTGACACCCCAAGAATACGAGCTAGGATACAGAAACATCAACGAAATCGCGGCCTAAACCCGCGTCCACAAAAGCGGGAACACTCCACCTCGACATCCTCCACCGAACCCATAACACAAGCATGACAGCCGAAATCAAAATATACGGTTTATTTATCGGCGCGCCCTCAACGTCCGAAATCGTCCCCCGTCACACCTCCCACCCACCACGAAGACACCGGATCCCAGCGGGCTGGCAAATACGGGTCCGCCAGAACCATCCCCACCACTCACGAGGTCAGTACAGACCCGCCGCGTACCGCCCCGGCTCGTAGTAGGCCTCGAGGTCGGCCATGCTCTCCTCCGGCCGTTCGAAGGTCTTCGCGATCACCGCGCGGGACGGCATCGCGTCCGGCGTCCAGCTCTCGGGCGACCAGAGCTTCGACCGCATGAACGCCTTCTGGCAGTGGTGGAAGACCTCGTCGATGTCGACCACCAGCCCGAGCTTCGGCCTGCTGCCCTTCACGATCATGTCGTCGAAGAACGGCGCCTCCCGCACGAGCCGCGCGCGGCCGTTGATCCGCAGCGTGTCGCCGCGGCCCGGGATCAGGTAGATCAGCCCGACGTGCGGATTCGACAGCACGTTGCGGAAGCCGTCGGCGCGCCGGTTGCCGGGACGCTCCGGGATCGCGATCCGCGTGTCGTCCAGGACCAGCGTGAACCCGGCGGGATCGCCCTTCGGCGAGACGTCGCAGGTGCCGTCCGCCGCCGACGTCGCGATCAGCACGAACGGCGACTCCGCGAGCCACTGACGGTCCATGTCGTGCAGCTTCGGCCTCGCCTTGTTCGCGGTCCGCTCCAGCGGCGGCGGCAGGATCTCGCGCAGCTCGGCTTCCGTGGTGACCTCGACGAAGTCCTCAGACAATGTTGTGCTCCCTCGTCACGGCCCGGTCGCCGGCGAACCGGCGGACGTCGAGCCCGGTGATGTCGATGGCCGGGACCCGCCCCAGGAAGAGGTCCCGCACGAGCTCCCCCACCGCCGGGCCCATCTGGAACCCGTGGCCCGAAAACCCGGTCGCGTAGAAGAACCTCGACACCTGGACGCTTTCCCCCACGATCTGGTTGTGGTCGGGCGTGACCTCGTAGAGCCCGGCCCACCCGCTGCGAATACCCGCGTCGAGCACGGCGGGCACCCGTCGCGCGGCGAGCTCGGCGAGCTTCGGCAGCCAGTCGCCCGGCTCGTACCGGGTGTCGAAGCCGGGGTCGCCGTCACCGTCGCAGAAGGACATCGCCAGGCCGAGGCCCTCGCGGTGGAAGTAGAAGGCCGACGGCATCTCGATGGTCAGCGGCACGGACTCGGGCAGGTCCGCGACCGGGCCGGTGAACACGACCTGCCGCCGGAACGGCCGCACCGGGAGATCGACACCGGCGAACTCGCCGACCCGCGCCGACCACGCGCCCGCCGCGCAGACCACCGCGTCCGTCCGGACGAAACCGTCGCGGGTCCGGACGCCGGTGATCTCGTCGCCGTCGCGTTCGATCCCGACGACCTCGACACCGGTCTTCAGCACCGCGCCGTGCCCGCGCGCCGCCCGCGCGTAGCCCTGGACAGCGGAGTCCGGGGTGGCCTTGGCGTCGTCCGGCGACCACAGCGCCGCGACCACGCCTTCGGTGTCGACGAGCGGGGAGAAGCGCCGCGCTTCGGCGGGCTCGACGAGCCGGCTGCGGACGCCGTAGGAGTTCTGCAGCTCGGCGCAGCGCTCGAACTCGGGCAGGTCCGCGGGGTCGGTGACCAGGTACAGGTAGCCGTCGCGGCGGAAGTCGATCTCGGTCCCGTACGTCCCGTCGAAGGCGGCGTACTCGGCCAGCCCCCGCAGCCCGATTTCGATGTTGACGTGCGTGGTGAACGACGACCGGATCCCGCCCGCCGCCTTCGCCGTCGAGCCCGCGCCCAGGCTGTCGCGTTCGAGCAGCAGTACCGAGACCCCGGCGGCGGCGAGCCGGTACGCGCAGCTGACCCCGATGATGCCGCCGCCGATCACGACGACGTCGGTGCGTTCAGGAAGTGGCTCCATCCGTGTCCCCGATCCGTTCGCTTTCGGGCGGCGGTCCCGGCGATGTGCCGTCGCCGAACGGGCGCCCGCCCAGCTGCTCCCGGTGGTGCGGCGTCGTCCAGCCGGACAGGTCCGGTCCCAAAGGGACGATCCGCGTCGGGTTCACCTGCTCGTGCACCGCGTGGTAGTGCCGCTTGATGTGGTCGAAATCGACGGTGTCACCGAAACCCGGCGTTTGGAAGAGGTCACGGGCATAGGCCCACAGCACCGGCTGTTCAGTCAGTTTGTTCCGATTGCATTTGAAGTGCCCGTGGTAGACCGAGTCGAAGCGGACCAGCGTGGTGAACAACCGGATGTCCGCCTCGGTGATCGTGTCGCCGACGAGGTAGCGCTGCCTTTCGAGCCGGTCGGAAAGCGCGTCCAGCATGGCGAAGAGCCGGTGGTACGCGTCGTCGTACGCGGCTTGTTTGGTCGCGAAACCCGCTTGGTAGACAGCGGCGTTCACATCGGCGAAGACGCCCACGTTGACGTCGTCGATCTCGCCGCGCAGCCGCTCGGGATAGAGGTCGGGCGCGCCGGGCCGGTGGAGACTGGTCCATTCGGTGGAAAAATCGAGCGTGATCCGCGGATAGTCGTTGCTCACCAGCCGCCCGCTCGGAATGTCCACAATGGCCGGGACACTGATCCCGCCCATGTAGTGCGGATCGGCCGCGTGATAGGCCTCGGCCAGGTATCTGATGCCCAGCACCGGGTCCCGGTCACCGGGATCGAGGGTGAACCGCCAGCTCTTGTCGTCCTGGATCGGGTCGGCGACGGCCACGCTGAGCGCGGACTCGAGACCGAGCAGCCGCCGGACGATCAGGCCCCGGCTCGCCCAGGGACAGGCTCGGCTGACCACCAGCCGGTACCTTCCCGCCTCCACCGGCCAGCCGTCGCGGCCGTCCGCGGTGACGCGCGCGTCGAAATGGTTGGCGGACCGACGGAACTCGCCGGTCTGCGGATCGGTCGGGATCGTCATGTGAGCCACCCTAAAGCGTGAGAAGGTGGTTTCGGTGTGCGTAGACTCTGGCACCCGGCGTGCTCGCACGCCGCCGCGCGGAAGGTGGTCCCCACGATGCCGTTCATGCCCGTCACCGACTCGATGTTCCTCCTCGTGGAAACGCGCGAACATCCGATGCACGTCGGCGGACTGCAACTGTTCAAGAAACCCGAGGACGCCGGGCCGGACTACCTGCGGGACCTTCGCCGGAAACTGCTCGATTCCGACAACATGCGCGACGTGTTCCGGCGTCGTCCCGCCCGGCCGGTCAACACCGCCGGTCACGTCGCCTGGGCGACGGACAACGACCTCGAGCTGGACTACCACTTCCGGCATTCGGCGCTGCCCCAGCCCGGCCGGATCCGCGAGCTGCTGGAACTGACCGGTCGGTGGCACGGCACCCTGCTCGACAGGCACCGCCCGCTGTGGGAGATCCACCTGGTCGAGGGCCTGCAGGACGGCCGGTTCGCGATCTACAGCAAGATCCACCACGCGCTGATGGACGGTGTCTCGGCGCTGCGGCATCTGCAGGGCACGCTGTCCGACGACCCTGCCGACCTCGACTGCCCGCCGCCGTGGGGGCGACGGCCCAAGCCGGACGCCGGCCGCAACGGCAAGGCGTCACCCTCGGCGCTCAGCACCTTCGGCAAGACGGTCAACCAGCTGGCCGGTATCGCGCCCGCCGCGATGAAGGTGGCGCGGGAAGCTTTCCAGGAACACACGCTCACGCTGCCGTCGCAGGCACCGAAGACGATGCTGAACGTGCCGATCGGCGGGGCCCGCCGGTTCGCCGCGCAGTCGTGGTCGCTGGACCGGGTGCGCAAGGTGGCGACCGCCGCCGGGGTATCGCGCAACGACGTCGTCCTCGCGATGTGCTCGGGCGCGCTGCGGGACTACCTCATGGAACAGAACGCTCTTCCGGACGCGCCCCTGACCGCGATGGTGCCGGTCTCCTTGCGGCGCAAGGACAGTGGCGACGCGGCGGGGAACAACATCGGCGCGCTGCTGTGCAACCTCGCCACCCACCTGACCGACCCTGCCGCCCGGCTCGCGACGATCAACGCGTCCATGCGGAACGGCAAGAAGCTGTTCTCGGAACTGAGCCCGCTGCAGACGCTGCTGCTGTCCGGGATCAACGTCGCCCAGCTCGGCGTGTCGCCGCTCCCGGGCGTCGTGAACAACACGAAACCGCCGTTCAACCTGGTGATCTCCAACGTACCGGGGCCGCGCAAGCAGATGTACTGGAACGGCGCGGCGCTCGACGGCATCTACCCGGCGTCCGTGCTGCTCGACGGGCAGGCGCTGAACATCACGCTGACCAGCAACGGGGACAACCTGGACTTCGGCGTCACCGGCTGCCGCCGCAGCGTTCCGCATCTGCAGCGCATCCTGACCCACCTGGACACCGCGCTCGCCGAACTCGAACACGCCGCTTCCGTCGGGCGCGGCTGACCTCCCGCGTTTCGTCCTCTGGATGCGGTACTTGCACAAGCAACTACCGCATCCAGAGGACGAAACGCGTCGGGGGCTAGCTGCCGTCGGAGACGTAGATGGCACCCGGGGTGATCGTGTACAGCTGCCCGTCCGGACCGGCGGTCGCGTCACGCGTGCGGCCGAGGTTGGTCCAGAGCTTGCCGCCGTTGCCGTTCAGGTCCAGCTTGAACGTGCCGCCCTTGAGCGAAGCCATGTACAGCGAGCCCTTGTACGCCGCCAGCCCGCTCGGCGTCGCCGAAGACGTCGGCCACGCCTTGACCGGGTTGGTCATCCCCGCCGTGTCGCACGGGCCCTCGCAGGTCGGCCAGCCGTAGTTCTTGCCGGGTTCGATCTTGTTCAGCTCGTCGAGCTTGCTCGCGCCGATGTCGGAGACGTACAGCTGCCCGTTCGCCCAGGTCAGGCCCTGGACGTTGCGGTGGCCGTAGGAGTAGACGCGGCTGTTGAACGGGTTGCCGGGCGCGGCGGCGCCGTCGGTGGTGACACGCAGGACCTTGCCGCCGAGGGAGTTCTTGTTCTGCGCGTTGGCGCCGTTCTGGCCGTCGCCGGTACCCGCGTAGAGGTAGCCGTCGGGGCCGAACCTGATCCGCCCACCGTGGTGGAAGTTCGCGCCACGGGGGATGCCGGTGACGATCGGCGTCGGCGTCTGGCCCAACTTCAGCTTGGCGATCCTGTTGTCGGAGCTGGTCGTGTAGTAGATGAAGACCGTCTGGTCGGTGGCGTATTTCGGCGAGACGGCGATGCCGAGCAGGCCTGCCTCCTGGGTGACGCTCACCCCGGGGATGGTCTGGACCGTGGTCACCTTGCCCGCCTTGTCGATCTTGCTGATCGTCTTGGCGTCCTTCTGCGTGAAGAGACCGGTGCCGTCGGGCAGGAAGTCGATCGACCAGGCCTGGTTGAGGCCGCTCGCGATCTGCTTGATCGCCTGGACGGACGGCGCTTCGGTGGCCGCGGCCGGGACGGCCGCGATCGACACGGCCGTCGCGGCGGCGAACGTGGTGGCGAGAGTACGACGTAAGGACATGGGACGCCTCCTTCAGCTACACCCCTGGAGCTCGGATGGCGGCGGACGACGAGTGGTCGGGGTTCACCCGTCGCGTTGGATAGAAACACACCACGGGATGAAACGGACACCACTGGACGGGCTATCGCACCCGCGGGAGGTTCACCGTCGTATGCGCCGAGCGTGACGATCGGGTCAGCTCGATCGGCCATAGGTAGGAAACTTTACGAAATGGCTCGAGAACTTGGACCTTGCGTCTGGTCAGAATCGGCGACCCGCTTCTAGTACTCCAGACGGACTTCGTGATGTCGCTGGTGGGCTGCCCGCAGACAGGTGCGGCCACCAGTTGATCATGGTCGGTTGTGTGGACTAACCCTGATCGGCT
>NZ_JBHRWK010000117.1:0-2638 GCF_042647925.1 Amycolatopsis speibonae | reverse complement strand
CTCGGTCCGAATTGTTCTGTCGCAAGACCAATCGTCCCAAGTCAGAGGGCATCTGCGCGCCTACGACACGATCAACTCACCACAATCATCGGTGGATCCAGGCCGGGGGCCGGTAAGTCGTCGTTGTTGCGGGCCGGTTTCGTGCCCCGCCGCGCGGATTCCGCTGTGGTGTTGTTCAGCCCCGGCCGCCATCCGTTCGAAGAATGCGCACTGCAGCTCGCCCCGCTGCTGGGGACCACCGCAGCGCAGGTTCTCGACGAACTGGGATCGGCACCGGACACCCTCCGGCTGCTGCTGCGCCAGGCCGGACCCGACGGCGCCACGGTCGTGGTCGACCAGTTCGAGGAACTGTTCACCCTGTGCACCGATCCGGTCGAACGCACCTCCTTCCTCGACGCCCTGCTCACCGCCGCGTCGGGCGCCACCGAGGTCGTGCTCGGGGTCCGTGCCGACTTCTACCCCCGCTGCGCCGAGCACCGCGGACTGGCCGACGCCGTCGCCGGCGCGCAACTGCTACTCGGCCCTATGACCGCCGCCGAATTACGGGATGCCATCGTCAAGCCCGCGACCCGCGCCGAGCTCAGCGTCGAAGGCGCCCTGGTGACCGAGCTGGTCGCCGAGGCCCACGCCCAACCCGGCGTCCTCCCGCTGCTGTCCCACGCGCTGCTGGAAACCTGGCGCCGGCGCCGCGGTGCGACGCTGGCGTTGTCCGGCTACCACGCCACCGGCGGCATTCGGGGCGCGCTGGCCAACACCGCCGAAGCCGAATATTCGTCCCTGGACGAGGCCGAGCAGGCGACTGCGCAGCAGTTGTTGCTGCGGCTGATCGACGCCGGCGAGGACACCGGCGCCACCAAACGCCGCCTCCGGCGCGACGAACTCGACCAGGACGACCCCCGGGTCGATGTCGTCCTGAACCGGCTGGCGGCGTCCCGGCTCATCACGCTGGACGCCGACACCGTCGAGCTCACCCACGAAGCTCTGCTTGACGCATGGCCACGGCTGCGCGACTGGCTGGCCGAGAACCGCGCAGGCTTGCGAGTCCACCGGCAACTCACCGACGCCGCTGCGGCCTGGGAAGACACGAACCGGGAATCCGACGCCCTGGCGCGCGGGACGCGGCTGGCCGTCGCCCGGGAATGGGCCGAAACCGGCCACGCCACGATGACACCTCGGGAACGGGAGTTCTTGCACGCCAGTGTCGAGGCCGAGCGAGCGGCGCAGCACCGGGCCGGGCGTCGCACCCGGCAGCTGCGATGGCTGTCCGTCGGCCTGGCCGTGCTGCTCGCCGGAGCAGTGGTGCTCGCGGGCGTAGCCGTGCTGAACCAGAGGACCGCGGCCGAGCAGCGACGGATCGCGCAGTCACGCCAATTCGCCGCACAGGCCGACGCACTGGCCGAGCAGGACCCGGGCCAGGCGGCGCGGCTCAGCGTGGACGCCATCAACGCCTACTCCACCGTCGAAGCGCGCAGCAGCCTGCTCAGCAGAATCGGACGGCCAGCGTCGCACGGCCTGCTCGCCGTACGTCAGATGGCATTCGGAATTGGTGCGCTGAGCCCCGATGGCAGATGGTTCGCCGGACAGGACGCCGAGAACAACACCGCCCTCTGGGACCTACCGAAGCGCACACAAGCCGCGGTCCTCCGCACTGACCAACCCACGCAAAAGTTGCCGATGACCGCCGCCTTCAGCCGGGACAGCACACGCCTGCTGGTGGCGATGGCGGACAACACCCTGCTGTTGTGGAATCCGGCAGCACCGCAACACCCGATCGCGGCCGGGTTCAGCACCGGGGACATCCGTTCTGTCGCATTCAGTCCCGACGGCACTCGGGTGGCCACGATCAGCAGTGATCAGGCCCTGGAGATTCGCGACAGCACCAGCCTGCGGACGCTCATCACTGTGCCCGGCCCGCCGGCAGCGGCCACAAGCTTCGGCGCGGTCGCTTTCAGCCCTGACGGCCGGACGCTGGCCACCACCGGCGGAGACGACCTGGTTCTCGTCCGAGACGCCGCGACCGGTGCCGTACTTGAGACGCTGCCGTCCAAACCCGACAACGGGCGGCCGCTGGCCTTCAACGCCGACGGAACGAGGCTGGCCTTCCCTGACCCGAAGGGCAACATCACGATCTGGGACATGACAACCCACAGGCCGGCCGCGACAATTCCCGAGGCCGGAAACGTGAGCTGGCTCGCCTTCGACCCCGGCGGCGGCAACCTCATCACATCCGGCACCAGCGGGCTCCGCATGTACAGTCCTGACCTGCTCGGCTACATCGTGCTCACCTCGACATCAGTGGGCGGCCTGGCCGTCTCGAACGGACTGATCGTCGTGCCCGGAACCGCGGGAATCGCCGTATGGGACATCCCGAAACTGCCCATCACTGCCTTCGACGCCCCTGCCGACGTTGTGTTCGCCGACGGCGACTCTGCAGTACTCGGCGCGGGCAGATACGCCGCCGCAGTACGGCGCTGGAAAACAGAACCGCCGCACTCCGAAACAGCCTTGATTCCGCAGCCCCCAGGAACCACCACCAGGGTCCCGGCAAAGTCGTTGTGGCTGGTTAGTGGGTGATTCCGAGCTGGGTTAGTGGTCGGGTGAAGTCGCGGGCGTTGTGGCGTAGTGCGGCGGCGATGTT
>NZ_JBHRWK010000116.1:912-14310 GCF_042647925.1 Amycolatopsis speibonae | reverse complement strand
CAGGAGGGTGTTCAGTTCTTTCGTCACGGTTTGATCTTGGACACCCTCCTCCCGGCCATCACACCGGCCTCCTTCACGTGATCTTCACGGAATCAATCATCTAGCTCGGCGCCGGTGGCGCAGGTCGCGTCGAACGCCAGGAAAGAGCGGCACGCGCGACCTCGTCCAGGTCCCCGATACGCCACATCGAAATCTGGACGGCCAATCCCGCCAGCACTTCCTCCACGACTTCACCGGCAGGGTTTTGCACAGAATGCCCCTGCCGACCGGCCGGGGCCCACCGCATTTTCAAGCAAGATTGTGGAGACAGTCAGGGGAGGATCAGTGGGTGTTTTCGTGGCCGGTCTGCGAACGCGAGCGGCACAGGCGCGGGAGGCGGTGCGCCGCGCCGCCGATGCCGGCGACGACTACCAGGCCCAGGCGCACGCCGCCGACCTGGCCAACCTGCGGCGGTTGGCCGCCGAGCACGGTGTCGACCTGACCGAGGCCGTCGGCACCGCGACACCTGGCGCGGTGTCCGCGGACGGCGGGTCCGCCGCTCCCCCGGCACGATCGCCGAACCGGGCGAACGTGTCGATGTTCGCTTCGAGCTCCGCGGCCACGTCCAGATACGGCAAGCCCGCCCGCAGTGCCGCTTCGATCACCGGAGCGGCGGTGTCGGCGAACGGCCCGGCGGCGTTGATCACCGCGTCCGCGCCCTCGAGCGCGCGGTCGAGCGAGGCCGGGTCGTGGACCGAGGCCTGCCGGATTTCGAGGCCGGGCCAAGGCAGGTCACGAAGTTGGGCTTCGTCGCGGCCCACGGCCAGCACGCCGATTCCGCACTCGCGCAACTCCGCCACCACGAACCGCCCGGTGTGCCCGTAAGCCCCGAACACCGCGACGTCGTATCCCGTACCCATCGGTTCTCCTGCCCTCGACTGATCCACTGCGGACCATCCTGTCGGCCGAGTACGCCCGCCGACAGTGTCCGGAACACCATCATGCGTACACTTTCGGACATGAGTACCGTCGCCCTCGCCGCCACGGACGGGATGCTGCACTTCGAGCTGTCCATCGCCCACGAGGTCTTCGGTACGGGCCTGCCGGGATTCACCGGCTCCTGGTACGAACTCACCGTCTGCGGTCCGGCTGCGGTCAAGGTCGGCCGGTTCCTCCTCGAACCGGACCACGGGCTCGACTATCTCGCGCGCGCCGACACCGTCATCGTTCCCGGGTGGGCCGACGTCGACGTGGTACGCGCCGCCCACGAAGCCGACGCGCGGGTGGCGTCCCTCTGCACGGGCGCGTTCGTGCTGGCCGCCGCCGGTATTCTCGACGGCCGCCGCGCGACGACGCACTGGGCGCACACCGACGTCCTCGCCGCCCGACATCCCTTGGTGGAGGTCGATCCGGACGTCCTCTACGTCGACAACGGCAGCGTGCTCACCTCGGCGGGCAAGGCCGCGGCGATGGACCTGTGCCTACATCTCGTCCGTTCCGCTCCGACCACGGTTCGGCGATCGCGAACACCATCGCCCGCCGGCTGGACGTCCCACCGCATCGCGCGGGCGGGCAGGCCGAGTTCGTCACCGCGCCGGTGCCCGACCAGGACGATCACCCCCTCGGCGGTCTGCTCCCCTGGGTGACCGAACGGCTGGACTCGCCGCTGACCGTCGAGAAATCTCGCCCGCCGCGCCAACATGAGTTCCCGCAACCTGGCACGGCACTTCCGGTCGGTGACGGGGACGACGCCGCTGTGCTGGCTGCTGACCCAGCGCATCCGCCGCGCGCAGGAACTTCTGGAGCGGATCGGCGACAGCGTCGACATGATCGCGGAACCACCGGCATGGGCACCGCTGCGACCTTGAGGCGGCATTTCAACCAGATCGTCGGTGTGCCGCCGGACAGCTACCGCCGCACCTTCCGGGCTCGGACGACTAGCGGATCCGCGCCGTGACCAGGTCCGCGACGGCCGACATCCCGGCCTCGTTCGGGTGGTAGGGAACGCGGCCCGGCGCGGTCGCGTGCCGCTCCGTCCACGGTACGGCGGCACAGGCGTCGTGGTGCGCGCTCACCGCGGCGGCCGGGATCAGGGTCGCCCGCCCGGCGCGGGCCGCTCGCCGGGTCGCGGCCGCCAACCGGTCCGCGACTTCGCGTTCGAAGGCCAGTTGCTCCGGGGTGAGCGGCACCCCGTCACAGGCGGACGGCGTGCGCGGCACGATCGTCAGATAGTCGACGACCAGTATCCGGGCCCGGGGCGCGCGCTGACGGACCGCCGCGATGACGGCGCCGATCTTCTCGTGCACCGTGGTGAGTGCCGCCCGCATGGCGTTCCGGTCGACCTGACCGCAGTTCGCGCCGCCGGTGTTCTGGCAGCCGTAGGCGAAGAGGCTGCTGACGTAGCCGACGTCGTTGCCGCCGATGGTGACCGTCACGAGCCGCGTGTCCGGGGTGACCGCCTCGATCTGCGGTGGCTGCCCGGCCTGTCCGGTCGTGAGGATGTTCGCGGTGGTGGCACCGCTGCAGGTGACGTCGGTGAGGGCGAGCCCGCGTTTCGTGGCGACGAGGCTCGCGTAGTTCTTCGTCGAACGTCCGCACGCCGCCGGTGTTCCGGGCTGTCGCGGCGGGAGGCCCGGTCCCGCCGCGAAAGAACTCCCCATGGCGACGTAGCGGGTGGCTTCGTCCGCTTGAGTGGCTGGCGCGGTCAGAAGAGCGACCGCGGCGACCACCGCGGTGACTATCCGCTTGACCATGTCTAACCCCTTATCTCACGAAGGTGACCGATTCCGATCCCGCGATGCCGTCGATGACACCGAGGGCGAGCAGATCTTCGGGACGTGGCTTCAGTTCCCCGGCGAGCGCGGGGATCTCTTCAGCGTCCCGTTTGAGGATCCCCGCCGCCAGTTCCGGTGCGATGACGGAGAAGTAGGCGTCCGGGGTGAGCCAGAGCCGGCGGCTTCGCTGCTGAACCGCCCGAGGTGATGCAGCGAACCTCCCCGGCGCAACGGGCCGACCACACCCAGGATCAGGCCGTGCACATGGAAAAGCGGGAGGGCATGCACGAGGACGTCGGCGTCGGTCCAGTCCCAGATCTCCGCGAGCGCGTCGAGGTTCGAGGTCACAGCCCGTCGCGGCAGCAGGACCCCCTTCGGCGGGCCGGTGGTCCCGGAGGTGTAGATGACGAACGCCGGGGTCTCCGGATCGGGCTCGGCGCCTCGCCACGGCGTGCCCGAGGCAGCCAGGTCGACGTCGATCCGGGGCAGCGTCCCGAGTTCCGCGGGCTGCCCCGCGTCCGGCGCGGCCAGCACCAGATCCGGCACGCTGTCGGCCAGGACGCCGAAGTACTGCGGCAGCATCGCCGTCGCGCCGTGGCGGTCGGCCATCGTCGCCGGGGGTCCGATCGCTCCGACGATCCGCTCGTCCGCCACGGCGACGAGGATCGGCCCGTCGACCAGACCGTCGCACCAGCGTCGATGCAGGAATTCGAATCCCGTGCCGGGCAGCTGCCCGGCGAAATCCCGGAACGTGGCCCTCACCGGCGCGGAGGTTCCGTCCAGGTCGCGCACCAGTGAATGCGCGGCGCCTTGGACACCGGTTTCCGGTGACGCGTCGAAGGCCTTGAGCACGATCCTGGTAGTGGACGGCGTCCTCTCCGGAGTGGTGGCGGACTCACCGGGGTGGAACCAGACGAGGTGCCCGGCGCGGGCGCCGTGCGCCACCGGCGGGTCGCCTCGCGCAGCATCACGATGTCAGGCCGTCCCTGGCTGTAGACGTAGGTCTTGATCACCGCTTTCCCCCGGCGCGACAAGGCGGGGATGATCGTGAGGTCGGGGCGGTGCACGATCTCGTCGGTCAGCACCGTTTCGGATTCGGTCGCCGACCAGCGGCTTTCCTTGTCGAAGGCCAGCATCACCCCGGCGGCAGCGGCGGAGAGGACCTCGTCGAAGACCTCCGGCTCGAACGTGTCCGGGTGCACGGGCCCGAGCGTGGGGACATAGGGGAGGTGCAGCACACGGCGCAGCCACTGCGGACGGAAGCGCATGGCGGCACGCTACCCGGACGGCCGAGACGCCCCGTGACCACCGGTGCTGGCAGCAACCCCGCCCTCCCCGCCAGCGCTGTCACAGACCACGGGCGAACGACGTCACACCACCCGCTCAAGCCGTGCTAGAGATTCGGCCGTCGCAGCCCATGCTGGACGCCGCGTGCCTGTCCTGGGAAGGCAGACCACCGCGACCGAAGGCGCCGACCCCTCGCCCGTCGGCGCTCGCGTTCCGGTCGCACGTTCACCGATCTGGAACATAAAGAAATAGCGAGCATTGCTGATGTGGGCTCGCGGTCGGCTGTCCGCATGGGCCGAGAGTGTCCCTTTGGTGTTTATTATTGCCCGAATACCCTGGTTGTATGTCACCGATGTGGTGGCATGTGTTCTGCTGCGACAAGCCGCTCCAGCGGACCGGGGCGGGCATACCGATTTCGACCAGGCTCCGATTCCGGTCCGTTTGGTGACTGCTGCATACAGTCCGGGGTACCAGCGTCAGGTACGGCTACCTGACGAATTCCGATCGCCTTCCCCAGCGGTCAGTCCATGTCGCCCGATCGTCAAGGACACGAATCATGACGACGAAACCGGTCAGCCCGTGGGCAGCGCTTTTCGTGCTGTGTCTGGGTTTTTTCATGGTCATGCTGGATACCACCATCGTGCCGATCGCGATGCCGTCGATGCTGCGCGAGTTGTCCACGGGGCTCAACGCGATCGTCTGGGTGATCAGCATCTACTTGCTCACCTATGCGGTCTTGATGCTGTTGGGCAGCCGGCTCGGCGACCGTTTCGGGCCGAGACGGGTCTGTCTCGCCGGTCTCGCCGTGTTCACCGTCGCCTCGGTGTGGTGCGGGTTGTCCGGCACTGTCGAGACGTTGATCGTCGCGCGGGCGGTGCAGGGGCTCGGCGCCGCGCTGCTGGCCCCGCAGATTCTGGCGTTCGTCGGCCACCTGTTCCCACCTGCCGAACGCGGCCCCGCCATGGGGATGTGGGCCGCCACAGCCGGGTTGGGCACTGTCGCGGGGCCGTTGCTCGGCGGTGTGCTGTCGGAGCACCTCGGCTGGGGGTGGATCTTCCTCGTCAACGTGCCGCTGGGGAGTGTCGCGCTCGTACTGACCTGGCTGCTCGTGCCGGACTGGCGGCCGCGGAACGTCCGTGCGTTCGACGTCGTGGGGATTCTACTTTCTGGCGCAGGGTTGTTGCTCATCGTCTTCGGTGTCCAAAATGGCCACCAGTACGACTGGGGCACCGTGTTCGGGCCGGTCTCGGTGTTCGAGATCATCGGCCTCGGCGTCGCCTTGCTGGTCGGGTTCGTGTTCTGGCAGCGGGGCGACCGCAGGGAACCCCTGATGCCGCTGGACGTGTTCCGGATCCGGAACTTTTCCTCGGGCACGCTCACCTGGGCGATCGTCGGCTTCGCGATGACCGGAATGATCGTGCCGTTGGTGCTCTACCTCCAGGCGGTGCTCGGCCTGACAGCCACCATGGCCGGGCTGCTCACCGCACCGATGTCCCTGATGGCCAGCGTCTTGGGGCCGGTCGTCGGACGTGCCTCGGACAAGGTGAACGGCAAGTATTTGGTGATGTTCGGTCTTGCCGCACTGACGGGTGGGCTCGGGGCCGTCGCGCTCCAGGCGGGCCCGGCCACCGACCCATGGACACTGCTGCCCGCGTTCCTGGTATGCGGTCTGGGTTTCGGCTTCATCCTCGCACCCATCACCAATCTGGCCATGGGCGCGGTGGAGCCACGCCTGCTGGGCACCGCGTCCGGGATCTTCAACACGGCCCGCCAGGTTGGTGGCGTGTTCGGCAGCGCAGCGGTCGGGGTGATGTTGCAGACGAAGATCACCACATCGATCACGAACATGGCGAACGGTGCGGCCGCATCACTCCCCGCACAGTATCGCGCGCCCTTCGTCGCGGACATCGTGAAGTCGGCCGCAACTGCCGGTCGCCTGGTCGACGGCGAAGGCACGACACAAGGGTCCGGCCTGCCGGCGGACATCGCCGCACGGGTGACCGAACTCACTACCCAAATCGTCCACAATGGACTCGCTGACGCTTCGAGACAGGCACTGCTGCTACCGACGGGAATCCTGCTGCTGGGGATCCTCGCCACCGCAACGATGCGCCCCGTCGAGCCGTTAGTCACCAAGCCTGATTGATGTGCCCGTGGGGACATCGTCGATGAGCAAAGTAGCCGGTCCGCGACTCCGCAGGATCGATCCTCCTAATACGGCAGCCGCAGTCTGGGATCACCAGCGGGTCCTCCAGTGGCCGCGTCGAGGTACGCAGCTCCGGCAGCATCCGCAGCCACGAACCCAGCGCCTGATCCGTGACCGGTTGCGCCTGACCGTCCACTACCAGGCATAACTGGTCTGATGGAGACGAATGCACCATGAGGAGCAGCGGATTGAGCGTTGGCAGCCACGGCCAGGCCCGCCAGGCCGTGTGCACCTGGGGATGCCTTGCGGCCCGAGGAACTGAGGCCGCTGACAATGGCCTCATGCGGTAGTAACCGTTGAAACCGTACGCCGCAACACCGGGAGCCAGCATCGCCGCGGTGCTCGGGCCCCGATCCGCGATCTCCGGAGCGAACTCGGGCAGAGAAGTGAGCACGACGACCTCCCCCATTCTCACGGGGAAAAGAGTGACGTCCCTGCCGTCGAGCTCCGCCAAAACCGGGGAGTCGGTCAAAAGCAATGGTGGCCTACCTCAACAGTCTGCAAGGGTCGAAGTCAAAGCTTCCAAGGATAGAGATCGAATTCAATTGTCGCCAAGGTTTACTTACTGTTACAAGCAGATCCAGATGAGACTGTACGATTGGCCACCCAACTTGCCTTGATGGGCGTGGTAGCGCTCACAAGCGCGTGGTCTTGGCGCTAACCCGGGGCTTTCGCGGTGTGGTGGTGGTGGCCCCCCGGCAGCAGCATGAGACAAAGGACCACGTCTCCACGAAAGCCGGGGCGGTCCAGAGGTGCACCTGATCAGCCTGCAGAGGCACTTCGTCGAGCCGTTGGGCAAGAAAACTTCGCTGCGCTGACGAACGCCTCGCACAGCTTGCGGGACGTCCACCTTCTGCCGGGCGACGCCTGACATCGCGCCCGTCCGTGGCAGAGTCCGGGCGAGTCGCTCGCGGGTAAGTCACCGGATCTGTCATGCCGGAATGGCTTGAGGAAAAGGCTTTCCGTACTCGACGGCTCGACTGGTTTGTCCGCGATGGACCAGGACCTGTCAAGGCAAGCTCTCTGGCCGAAAGGCTCTTCATGTCGCCGGGCGCACGTCCCTACAATCGGCCGTTCATCATAGTCGCAGGATCGGGTAATTCGATGATCTACGTTCACGGATCCGACCTCGAGCCGACCGAAGCACGAACGGGTCCGCGCACGGTGCTCGACATGGTTCGCGACCGGGCACTCGCGCACCCCGACCGGACGGCGTACCGCCATCTCGTCGACGGCACGTCAGCGAGTACCGTTTCCCTTTCCTGGCAGTCACTGTGGCATCGGATCCTGGCTGTAGCCGACCAGGTTCGCGCCGCGTGCCCAGCAGGGTCACGGGTCGCGCTCGCGGTGCGGCCGGGACTCGATTACGTGGCGGGACTGTTCGGAACCATGTACGCGGGGTCCACCGTCGTGCCCACCTTTCCACCGTCGGGAAAGCGGGCGACGGATCGCCTCGCATCCATCATCGGCGACTGTTCCCCTCAGGCGATTCTGGTCGACAAAGGCCAGGATCACACTCGCGTTCCGGCGGGTCTCGTCGTCCTGGAGATCAGCGACGCCGAAACCGGCGATGATCCTGGTTTCATTCCGGCCGAGACCGCCCTGCTGCAGTACACCTCCGGTTCCACCGCGGCTCCCAAGGGGGTCGTGCTGACCCATGCCAACCTGATAAGCAACTGTGCCGCCCTCACCTCGCACATCGGAGAAGAGCCCGGCCGTGTCGGCCTGACCTGGCTCCCGCCCTATCACGACATGGGGCTGATCGGCACACTGCTTTTCGCGGCATACGGTGGCTGGCCGCTGGTCATGATGGATCCCGAACATTTCGTGCAGGCCCCGAGACGATGGCTGCGGGCGATCGGCGAGTTCGGAGTGACGATCACCGTGGCGCCGGCGTTCGCACTGGAGTTGTGCACGGACACCATCGCCGACGAGGAAGTGGCCGATCTCGGACTGCACACGCTGCGGCACTTGTTCTGTGGATCCGAGCCGATCCATCCGAAAGTCCTGAAAGGGTTCTTGGACCGTTTCGGCCCCCAGGGGCTGGCAACGGCAGCGCTGATCCCTTGCTACGGCCTCGCCGAAGCGACCCTCTTCGTCAGCGGCAAGCGTGAAGGCGAAGAGGTCGAGGTGGACGGTGACGTCGTCGGTTGCGGTATCCCGGCAGCAGGCCACGAGCTGTTCATCGTAGATCCCGGCACCGGCCGGCTCAGCTCGGAAGGGGAAATCGGGGAGATCCAGGTCCGTGGGCCGAGCGTCGCCGCCGGGTACTTCGGTGACCCTTCCGCTTCGGAACATACCTTCGGCGCGGGGCCGGATTCGAACGCGCTGTCCACCGGCGATCTCGGATATCTCCGCCACGGCCGCTTGTTCGTCACCGGGCGGATCAGCGACCTGATCATCGTCGCCGGGCGCAACATCCATCCCCAAGACGTCGAGGCGACCGTAAACAACTGCCATCCGGCGGTGTTCCGTTCGGTGGTGTTCGGCATCCCCGGCGCGACCGGTGAGGACCTCGTGATCGTCGTCGAACGCCGTTCCACCCAGGGACTGGACGAAGCCCGGAACACGATCACCAAGGCCGTCGTGTCGGAGCACGGGGTGAGACCGAAAGCGGTCGAGTTCGTTCCGGTCGGTGGCATCCCGCGTACGACGAGCGGGAAACCGCGTCGGTTCGCGGCGCGCAGCAGGCACTTGGACGGGGTTCGATGAGGGCACCGCACGTCGTCGCCTGTGCGACCGTCGGCGTATCGACACTGGGCACGGCCGCCGCGGTGATGTTCTCGGCACACTACGGACCGACGTTCACCGATGTTTCACTGTTCATCGTGATGTACCTAGTGACCTCGTTCGGTGTGGAAGGTGGGCTGCACCGGCTCTTCACGCACAAGTCCTACTCCGCCGGGCCGGTGCTCACCACCCTCATCGGGATCGCGGGCGGTATGGCCGCGCAGGGGCCCGTCCTGTTCTGGGTCTCCGTGCACCGCCGCCATCATGCCTTCGCCGACCGTGACGGCGACCCGCACTCGCCCCGTCCGATCGGCAGTGGCCCGCTCGCCCGGCTGAAGGGTATATGGCACGGGCACATGGGGTGGCTGTTCACCGTGGACCCGAACTCCTGGCGCTGGCACCGGCTCGTCCCGGATCTCCTGCGAGACCGGACCGTGGTCCGGCTCGACCGGCTCTATCCACTGTGGATCCTGCTCGGACTCGCGCTGCCCGCGGGGGTGGGGCTGGTACTCGAAGGTGGCGTCCGCGGAGCGGCAGGTGGCCTGTTGTGGGGTGGGTTCGCGCGGATGTTCGTCCTCCACCATGTCACCTGGTCGGTCAACTCCTTCGGGCACCTCTTCGGCGACCGTCCGCACCGGACCCGCGACCACAGTCACAACATCGCGCCGCTGGCGACGATCACGGTCGGCGGGTCCTGGCACAACAATCACCATGCCCAGCCCGCGCTGGCACACAATCGGCAGAGCTTCTGGCAGATCGACCCCACCGGCATGATCATCGGCCTGCTCGACCGCGCCGGTCTCGTCCACGGCGTGCGCTATCCCGGGCGCCGCACGGCGAAAGGAACGCCATCATGACGACCCTCGATCGCGGCGTCGTCCGGCTGGACCCGCACAGTCTGCGGATCAAGCGGTTCTCGGCCCTGACGACCATGATCCTGCCGTCGCTGGGCACCATCGTGGCGGTGTACCTGCTGGCCACCGGTCACGTCACGGCGCTGGACATCTGGCTGTTCGCGGGTATGTACTGCGTCCACATCGCCGGGGTCACCATCGGGCTGCATCGCCATGTCACCCACCGTTCGTTCAAGACGTCCCGCTGGCTGCAGGACGTGCTCATGGTGGCCGGCGGCCTGGCGGCACAGGGCCCACTGCTGTTCTGGGTGGCCACGCACCGGCGTCATCACCGGTTCGCGGACCACGAAGGCGATCCGCACTCACCGAATCTGCACGGCACCGGGTGGCGCATGCGTTTGCGTGGGCTCTGGTACGCCCACATGCCCTGGATGCTGAGCGAGGAGTCGACCCGGTGGTCGGTCTTCGCTCCGGACGTCCTGCGCGACCGGCGCCTGGTGGCACACCACCGCTTGTATCCCTGCTGGGTCTTGCTCGGCCTTCTGCTGCCGGCCCTGCTCGGGTTCGCCCTGGGAGGAACGCCGTGGACGGCGTTCACCGGCCTCGTTTTCGGTGGCTTCGCCCGGGTCTTCGCGGCCAATCAGGCGTCGTGGGCCGTCGGCTCCATCTGTCACGCTTTCGGCCGGAGACCGTTCGGCAACGACGACCACAGCACGAACTCCTGGTGGGTCGCGATCCTGACCTTCGGTGAAGGGCTGCAGAACAACCATCACGCCTTTCCTCGGTCATACCGGCACGCGGTGCGCTGGTGGGAGCCCGATCTCAGCGGCTGGATCATCGCCTTGCTGGGAAAGGCGGGCCTCGTCTGGGATCTGCGCGTGCCAAGCCCGGCGTTGATCGCGAAACATTCGGCGAAGAACAAGGAACCCGAAAGGAAATAGGCATGTTTCGACGCCGCACGAAAATCGTCGACGGGCCGGTGACCGAGGAGTATCTTCGCGACTGGCTGACCGAACAGCTCGCCGCACGCCTCGACCTGCCGGTGCCGGAGATCGATCCGGACAAGGACTTCGAGTCTTACGGCATGGACTCCCGGGCAGGGATGCAGATCTCCGGCAAGCTCGAGAAGCTGCTCGAACGCAGGCTCTCCCCGGCCATCCTCTACGAACACCACTCGATCAACGCACTCGTCGGCCACCTGATGAACGGTGGTGACGATGATGGCTGAGGCCGGTCCGGTCACTCCGGGGCTGGAGGAGTTCCTGGAGAAGTCGCGCAGCCTGGAAGGAAAACGACTCGCCGATTCGATTCCCGAGGAGTACTTCGAGCCGCAGGTCGGCCGTGGCCTGCTGGGGTTTCTGCTCAGCGCCGGCGTGTACGTCGGATCGGTGACGGGCATCCTGCTCATCCCACAGTGGCCGCTGTGGATTCCCCTGTGGATCACAGCCGGTCTCGGCGGCTGGGGGCTGCACTGCATCGCGCACGACTGCGGACACGGGTCGTTTTCACGCTCGCGCCGGTTCAACGTGCTCGTCGGTGGAATCGCCTTGATCCCGCTGTTCTATCCGTTCCATTCGTGGCGTCATGTGCACAACATGCATCACGCGCACACCAACGACATAGAGCTCGACACCGACTGGCGCCCCTTGCCGCCGCATCTGTACGACAAGCTTTCGCCGGTGGGCAAACTCGTCTATGCCGGCACGCGCACCTGGGCGTTCTGGGGAGGCACGATTCGCTACTGGCTTCTCTCCGGCTTCCGGCCCACCTTCTTCCCGAAGGCTTCGATGCGCCGTGAGGTCCGGCATTCGATCGTGTTCACTCTCGTCGTCGGCACGGTGTACCTGGGCACGCTGGTACTCGTCGCCGGACCTTGGGCGTTGCTCACCGCGTTCCTGGCCCCCTGGTTGGCCACCCATCTCTGGTTCAGCGCCACCACGCTCATGCATCACAGCGCGAACGACCTGCCCTTCCTCGATTCACGGCACTGGACCCGAAACGCGGGCAAGCTGCTGATGACGACCGACTACACCTATCCCAAGCCCTTGCGTGTGCTCACGCACAACATCTCGATCCACAGTCCGCACCATGTCGCCCCGGCGATTCCTTTCTACCGTCTCCCCCAAGCCCAGGAAGCCCTGAAACAGGCACATCCCGGCATGGTCCGCGAGCGCAAGTTCACCCCCGCCGCCTTCTGGCGCATCCTGAAGGACCTGCACCTGCACGATGCCGAACAGGGTGGGTTCTACCAGGACTTCCAACGCAGGCCGATACCGCCGGGGCAGGACTCGTGACCACTGTGGACAACGGAATCGGCCCGAGCGAGGCGCTGGCGAAACTCTTCACGCCGGAGGGCAAACGTGAGCCATACGGTCTCTACGAAGCGCTCAAAGAACTCGGCCCGGTCGTCAAACTCGGTCCGAAACTGGCCTTCGTGCTGGGATACGACGCGTGCGCCGCCGCTTTGCGGGAGCCCGGACTGCTCGTCACCGACGCCGCCGCCCATCGCAAGACCGGGATGATCGAGCACTCCTCCTGGCAGTGTTTCACCAAGATCATGATGTTCAGCAACGGCGACGACCACGAGCGGCTGAAGGGCTTCTCCCGCTGGGCGTACCATCCGCGGAGCATAAGCGGGCTCGAACCCATGATCAGGGCGAAGGCGAACGCGCTCGCGGAACGGCTGGCCACGCTCGACGGCGACTCCGTCGATCTGGTCGAGGGGTTCAGCTCACGTCTCACGCTCGCCGTCACCGGTGAACTCTACGGAATCCCGGCTTCGGACCAGATCGCACTCCGCTCCGTGATCACGGACACGACCACCGCCTTCGAGCCGATCTTCGACCTCCGGGAACTGGCGACCGGCGACTCGGGCATGGACGTGCTCGTGGATTACATGGCCGCCCTTGCGGCCGACCGGCGCAAGAACCCGCGCGACGATCTGACCACCAGGATGGTGCGGGAGGCGGATGCGACCGGAACGATCTCCACCGAGGAGCTGGTGGCCGGTCTCGTGATGTTCTTGATCGCGGGCGTGCAAAGCCCCAGCGACCTGATCGCGGCCGCCATCAGGACAGCGCTGACCGAACCGAGCCGGTTCCGAGCCGATGAGATCGATTCCTTCATGACCGAGGTTCTGCGCTTCGATCCTCCCAGCCAGGTCCTCACCCGGATCGCCGGCACCGATCTCACCCTCGACGGCGTGCCGGTCCAGGCCGGTGCCCGAGTGCTGGTACTGCTTGCGGCGGCGAACCGGGATCCGGCTCGCTTCACCGAGCCGGAGGTGTTCGAGCCGCGGAGGGCGCCGAACCGGCCTCTGTCCTTCGGGGTGGGCTTGCACTACTGCCTGGGTGCACAGCTCGCGCGAATCCAAGCCACGGTCGGCCTGGCCACTCTTACCGGGACTTATCCACGCATGTCCCTCGTGAGCGAGCCGCGATATCGTGATCAACTGGTCCAGCGTGGTCTCGCGCGGCTGGAGGTCGACCTGAAGAAGTCACAACGGCACCGTGAGGGTGCCGTTCAGTCGAGTCGTAACTCGGGCGAGTACAGCTCGAACCAGTGGTAA
>NZ_JBHRWK010000116.1:0-820 GCF_042647925.1 Amycolatopsis speibonae | reverse complement strand
AGACTGGATGGTTTCGTTCTGTCAGTACCTCCTTGACCTGCTGCTGCAGGGCAGCCGCGTAGCCGGGGTCCTGTGTGGACGGATACGGGCTCTTGACCCGGTCACGCACCGACGCCGGCAGGACCTGCTTCGTGGCGTGCCGCAGCAGGCTCTTTTCCCTGCCGTCGAACGTCTTCAGCGACCACGGTGTGTTGTAGACGTACTCGACGAGGCGGTGGTCGCAGAACGGCACCCGCACCTCGAGCCCAACAGCCATCGACGCCCGGTCCTTGCGGTCCAGCAAGATCCGTACGAACCGGGTCAGGTGAAGATGACAGACCGTTCTCATCCTGCGCTCGTGCGAGGTTTCCGAGCCGAGGTGCTCGACCTGCGCGACGGCGGTGCTGTACTGATCGGATACGAAGCTCGGTATATCGAGGGTACGGCGGAACTCCTCGGCGAGATGAGGCGACCAAGCGCTGGTGAGATTCATCCGTTCCAGCCAGGGGAAGGTACCCGAAGAAGCTGCGGCCTCGGCCTGAAACCAGCGGTACCCGCCGAAGACCTCGTCGGCCGACTCACCGGAAAGCGCCACCGTGGATTCCGCCCGGATCGCCTCGAACAACAGGTAGAGCGACATGTCGAAATCGCCGAGTCCCACTGGGATGTCCCGCGCGGTCAGCACTTTCCTTCTGACTTCGGGGTTACTCAGTTCGGCCGGGTTGAGGACGACGTCTTTGTGGTCGGAGCCGACCAGTTGCGCCACGTCGCGGATGAAGGGCGAGTCCGGGGTGTCCCGCATCTCGTCCGGCTGGAAGTTGTCTTCCTGGCCCTGGAAATC
>NZ_JBHRWK010000115.1:0-12336 GCF_042647925.1 Amycolatopsis speibonae | reverse complement strand
CGACAATCACCAGTCCTAGCCCGAGCCTCGTTGCCCTCTCAGGCCACCACGCCCACCACCCTCAAACCGTGATCAACGCCAGCCCTTAAGTTCCTGGCATTGACGCTCAAGGTAGGGAAGGAGGCCTTCACGGAACAGCGCTTACACGAAGGCGCTTTGGCCGGTGATGGCCTTCCCGACGATCAGCGTGTTCATCTCCCGGGTGCCTTCGAACGAGTAGATCGCTTCGGCGTCGGTGAAGAACCGCATGATGTCGTTGTCCAGCACGATCCCGTTGCCGCCGAAGATCTCACGGCCCCACGCGACGACCTCCCGCATCCGCGAGGTCACGAACGCCTTCGCCAGCGACGAGTGCTCGTCCTTGAAGATCCCGGCGTCCTGCAACCGGGCCAGTTGCACCAGCATGCCCCACGACGCGGTGATGTTGCCGAGGCTCTTCACCAGCATGTCCTGCACCATCTGGAACCGCGCGATCGGACGGCCGAACTGCTTGCGCTCCTTGGCGTAGTCCAGCGCGAGTTCGTAGGCGCCGATCATCACGCCCAGCCCCTGCCAGGCGACACCGCCACGGGTCGCGCGCAGGATCTCGGCGACGTCGCGGAACGAGTCGATGCCCTGGAGCCGGTTGGCCTCCGGCACCCGGACGTCGGTCAGCGTGATCTCCGCGTTCTCCACGATCCGGAACGCGAACTTGTTCTCGATCTTCACCGGCACGAATCCCGGCGAGTCCTTCTCGACCACGAAACCCTTGACGTTGTTGTCGTCCTCGTCGCGCGCCCACACGATGACCAGGTCGGCGAAGGTCGCGTTGCCGATCCACTTCTTGGCACCGTTGAGGATCCAGGTGTCGCCATCGCGCTTGGCAGTGGTGCGCATGCCGCCCGCGACGTCGGAGCCGCCGAGCGGCTCGGTCATCGCGAAAGCGCCGATCTTGTCCATCGCCGCCATCGACGGGAGCCAGCGGTCACGCTGTTCCTGGTCGCCACCCGAGTAGATGCTGTACATCGCGAGTCCGTTGTGGACACCGAAGAACGTGGCCACGGAAGGATCCGTGCGGGTCATCTCCATCGCCATCATGCCGCTGAGCAGGTGGCTGGTGGCCGGAAGGTGCTCGCCGTAGCCCTCGTAGGGCAGTCCGGCGAGGCCGAGCTCGCGGAACTTGCCGACGAGCTCGTGCGGGAACTCGCCCTTGGCCCAGTACTCGTTCACAAGCGGCTTGACGTCGGTGCGCATGAAGTCGCGCGCCTTGAGCAGCAGCTTGCGCTCCTCGTCGGGCAGCAGGGCTTCGTAGTCGTAGAAGTCGGCGATCAGCTGGTCATCCATGTCAGTTCTCCTCCTTGGCGGCGGCGGTGTCCAAAGCGGACAGCACCGCGAGCTGCTTGCGGTCGCGCGTCTCGGCGAGTTCCGAGTACGTGGAGGAGCCGTAAGCGGATTCCACGGCTTCGATGAGCCGTTCCTGTTCTTCCGGGTTCTGCGAGGGCTGGCCGAGACCGGCCCACATCTTCTTCATCGACTTGCCGATGTGCTCGGCCATGTGCCGGTAGCCGCCGGGGCCGCCGCCCAGATGCGAGCCGAGGAACGGCCCGACGGTCGACCAGCGGATGCCGAGCGAGTTCGTCATCACCGCGTCCAGTTCGGACGGTGACACGACACCCTGTTCCACCAGGTAGATCGCCTCGCGGCTCAGCGCGTTCTGGAGCCGGTTGCCGACGAAGCCGGGGATCTCCTTGCGCTCCACCACCGGCGTGCGGCCGATGAACCGGTAGAAATCGACGGCGCGATCTACGGACTCGGCGCTGGTGCGCTCGCCGGGTACGACCTCGACCAGCGGGATCAGGTGCGGTGGGTTGAACGGGTGTCCGATCAGGACTCGCGACGCGTCTTCGAGGTCCGCTGCGAACGCTGTCGAAGGGATCGCGGACGACGAGCTGAGCAGCAGCGCGTGCGACGGCGCCTCGCGGACCAGGGTCGCGAACAGGTCCTTTTTGAACTCGACGCTCTCCGGTCCGTTCTCCTGCACGACATCCGCGTGCCGGACGGCTTCCGTGACGCCCACCGCGAGGTGGACGCGAGGGGCGAGGTCCGCGGCGTCCCGGCCGAGATGCGGGGCGAATGCCTCCAGTGCGCCGGCGACGGCGTCGGCGAGGTCCGGCCGCGGGTCCGAGACCCAGACCTCCATCCCGTGCGCGGCGAACAACGCCGTCCACGAGAGGCCGATCGTGCCCGCGCCGATCACCGCGGCGGTGCGAAAAGTCATGACCGTGCTCCCTTCAAGTAGTCGAAGACCGGCTTGACCGGGGCTAGCGTCAGGTCGGTGAGGATGTGGCTCGCGGAGACGACCTCCAGCACCGGGAGATCGGCGAGCGGGGCCAGGACGTGCTGGAACAGCTGCAGCCGCGCGGGCCCGGTCCACGCTTCCTTGACCACCACGTCGGTGATCTCGGTGCGGACCAGTTCGAAGACCCGGGGCGAACCGTCGTAGCCCGGGATGGTCTTGAGCATGAACGTCGGCACGGTGATCTGCGCTTCGGCCTCACGGACGTCCAGCCGATGGTGCTTGTAGCCCATGGTCGCGGTCGCGACCCGCTGACTGCCGTAGTCGAGTGTCCCGACGAGCGCGCCGTTCTCGGCGAACAGCTTCGGCGAGCCGATGGTCTTCGGGTACGCGCTGATCTCGCGGCCGGACGCGGTGGCCGGGAAGTTGTCGAGGTACATCGCGTGCAGGTACTCGCCGCGCTCGCCCTCGAAGCTCACCGGGATCGCCTGGCCGGATTCGGTGTAGGGCCCGTATCCGCTGACGTCGCCCATCTTCATCACCTCGAACCGCACCAGCGGCTCGTCGATTTCCAGGGGCTCCGGGACGACGGCGCGCAGGGCGTCGGCGTCGGTGCGGTAGACGATGTTCAGGTACTCGCGATTGGTGAACCGCGGCACCACCGGTGCGTACGCCGGGTTCGTGAGCGGGGTGGTCACGTGCTGGAGGACTTCTTGCTGCTTCATTTCACTCACCGGTCCACTGAGGAGCGCGGCGCTCGGCGAAGGCCTGCATGCCCTCGCGGACGTCGGCCGACTTCATCAGCGCCGGCATCGCCGAACGCTGGGAGGCAAACGCTTGCGCGGCTGGGACGCCGTCCGCCGCGCGGACGATCTTCTTGACCAGGGCCAGCGCCAGGGGAGCGTTGGCGGCGATCTGGTCGGCCAGCTGCAGGGCGACGGCGGCGGCCTCGCCGCTCGGGACGACCCGGTTCACCAGACCCAGCTGCCCGGCGCGCTCGGCACCGATCGGCTCGCCGGTGAGCAGGAGCTCCATCGCCAGGTGATGCGGGATCCGCTTCGGCAGCCGGATCACGCCACCACCGGCGGCGATCAGCCCGCGCTTCACTTCGGGAAGGCCGAACTTCGCGTCTTCGGCGGCGACGATCAGGTCGCAGCCCAGCGCCAGTTCGAACCCGCCGCCCATGGCCCAGCCCTCGACAGCGGCGATGAGGGGCTTCGACAACTCGGCCTCGGTCAGCCCGCCGAACCCGCGGCCGGGGATCTCGGGAGACTCGCCTTTCAGGGCCGCCTTGAGGTCCATGCCGGCGCTGAACGAGCCGTCCGCGCCGGTCAGGACCCCGGCCCGCAGCGCGGGATCGGCTTCCAGCAGGTCGAGCGCTTCCGCGAGCCCGGCGGCGACGGCGGCGTCGACCGCGTTACGGGCGTGCGGCCGGTCGATCGTGATCAGCAGCGTGCTGCCGACCCGTTCTGTCCTTACTTCGTTGGTGCTCATGGTTCTTCCTCAGCGGGGTGTTCTCAAAGAGTGGTGGCGAGTTCGCGCAGGACGTCTTCGGTGTCCTGACCCGGCAGGGGAGCCAGGCGCCGGACCGAACCGGGGGTCGCGGAGAACTTCACCGGGATGCCGATGGTGCGGATCGAGCCCTCGCTCG
Organism: Amycolatopsis speibonae; assembly: GCF_042647925.1. Classification (NCBI taxonomy): domain Bacteria; kingdom Bacillati; phylum Actinomycetota; class Actinomycetes; order Pseudonocardiales; family Pseudonocardiaceae; genus Amycolatopsis; species Amycolatopsis speibonae. Next base: position 8,410 of record NZ_JBHRWK010000115.1, on the reverse strand, counting down.
GGTGCTCGATGACGTCGAGCAGGTGGCCGTCGCGGACGTATTCGTCGTCCTGTGCCTTGTCCAGTTCCAGGACCGGGGCCATCGGGATGCTGTGCTTCGCGCAGACCTCGGTCCACTCCTCGGTGGTCAATGCCGGGGCGCACTCGGCGATCATCCCGGCGAGTGCCTCGTGGTCCGCGCCGTCGATCGCGTCGCCGTTGACCCGCGGGTCCTCGGCCAGTTCCGGCCGCCCGGCGGCGTGGAAGAAGTCGCGGAAGTTCTGCGGGTTGTAGGGGATCACGCAGGCCATGCCGTCCTTGGTGTGCACGGCCTGGTGCCCGGGGTTCATCGACGGGCCGAACCCGGTCGGACCCTCCGCGGGCTCGAAGACGTGCCCGGCCAGATGCTCGACCAGGTTGAACGCGATCAGCGTGTCGGTCATCGGGATCTCGACTCGCTGGCCCTCGCCGGTCTTGTCGCGGTGCACCAGCGCCGCGAGCACGGTGTAGGCGATGGTCAGGGAGGAGACCTTGTCGCCGATGATCGTCGGCAGGTAGACCGGCTTGCCCAGCGCGCGGTTCGCGACGTCGACCAGGCCGGAGGATGCCTGCACGGTCTCGTCGTAGGCGGCGTGACCCGCGCGGTCTGAGTCGCCGCGGAAACCCTGCGCGTGGGCGTAGACCAGGCCGGGGTTGCGGGCGGCGACGTCGGCGTAGTTCATGCCGAGCCTGCTCAGCGCACCCGGGCGCATGTTCGTGATCAGCACGTCGGCGGTGTCGATCAGCTTGAGCGCCTGCTCGCGCTGCTCCTCGTCCTTGAGGTTGAGGGCGACGCTGCGCTTGTTGCGGTTCACGTTCAGGTTGAGCGGCGTCATCCCCGGCGTCGTGCGGAACTTGCCCACCCGCACGGTGTCGGCGGGGGACTCGATCTTGATCACGTCGGCGCCGAGGTCACCGAGGATCTGCGCGGCGTACGGACCCATGACGACCGTCGAGAGGTCGATCACGCGAACGCCGTCCAGCGGTCCAGTGGCGGTCTGAGTCATTTGCTTTCCCTTCGCCGTTGTTCGCTCTACTTACGAAGTTAGGCGCGAATGGGGATAAAGGGAATGATCAAAGAAAGAAGAATGGTATGACCGGGGTGGTCATACCATTAAATGGTGTCCGGATAGAGGTGGGGCGCGGTGGTCGTGAGTGGTAAGTGCCGTTAGAGCGGCACTTACCACTCACGACCAACAGGACCGAGGCGGCTGGTGAGACGCACCGGCCGCGCGCCCCCGTCACGTCGAGAGCGGCTCGGCGAAGATCTCGCGGACCCCCGCGACGAGCCCGGCGAGGTCCCCGTCCTCGGCGCGGTCGCGCCGCCAGACCAGGGCGGTCTCCAGCTGTGGACGGAAGTCGGCGAACGGCAGGATGGTGGCGCCGTCGACCAGGAACAGGTGCATCGGGCTGGCCGGATCGAGCATGGTGATCGAGAACGACGAGCCGTTCGCCACCAGTTCGGAAATGCCCGAATACTCGGTTCCGCTGACTTTGAGCCTCTTCTTGATTCCCGCGTTCGACAATTTCCGGTCCATGTCGTCCGAATAGGCCGGAATGCTTTCCGAGGCCGACGCGATATAGGACAGATCACTCAATTCGGCGATGTCCACCGTTTCCCGGCCGGTGAACCGGTCGGCCGGGACGACGGCGCCGAGCCGCTCGACCTGCACCGGGACGATCTCCAGCGCGGGATCGGTGACCGGCATCCGGACCAGCGACAACGCGAGTTTGCCTTCGTGCACCGCGGCGACCAGATCCGGCGTCGTCCCGGGCCAGCGTTTGAGCTCGAACCGGTCATGACAGTGTTCTTCGAGCCGTTTGACGCGTTCCCGCAGCGCCGGGTGCACGCCGGCGGGCATGCCGACGAACACGGTGCTCCGGCTCGGCTTCACCGCTTCCTGTAGCCGCCACGGAATCGCGTTGACCTGGTCGAGGACGTCCCGCGCGATCGGCAGCAGCGCGGCCCCCGCCGCCGTCAGCGTGACGTGGTGGGTGCTGCGGTCGAACAGCCGGTGGCCGAGCTCGTGTTCGAGATCCTTGATCCGCTGACTCAGCGGGGAGGCGGCCATGTGCAGCTTCCGGGCCGCCTGGGAGAAGTTCAGTTCCTCGGCGACGGCCACGAAGTACCGCAGGTGCAACATCTCCACGTGATCAGGCTAGTACGGAGTGCCGGTCACGCCCGCAGTGCGTCGATCGCGGTGTCGATCGCGGCGAGCGCCGTGGTCTTGTCGAGGCTCGCCCGCGAGACGAGCGAGAGGCCTTGGACGAGGTACAGCAACAGCTGGGCTTGGTCTTCGGGGCGGGCCTTGCCGGTGACTTCTCCGGTGGCCTGTGCCCGGCGGAGCGCGTCGGTGACGAGGTCGGTGAACCGGCGATACAAGCGGGAGACGAGCTCTGTGGCTTCGCTGTCATGAGGGACTAGTTCGGCGGTGGTGTTGCCGACCAGGCAACCGTGCGGTTCTCCCGCGTCGGAGAGGATCTCGTCCAGGCGTGCCGGGTGGGTCAGGATCTCGCGAAGCGCGGGCAAAAGCGGTACGGAGTCGAGCGCTGTGGTCAGGTGCCGCTCGTAGACGTCCCAGTAGAGCCGGACGGCGTCGAGGTAGAAGTGGCGCTTGTCTCCGAACGTCCCGTAGAGGCTGCCTCGTTCGACGCCCAGCGTGTCGACCAGATCCTGGATCGAGGTCGTCCCGTAGCCCCGGGACCAGAACAGCTCGACCGCGCGCTCCAGCGTCTGGTCCTTGTCGAATGCGCGAGGTCGTCCGGTCCGTGCCACCTGTCCGACTCTACGACTTCTTGACTGATCATTCAAGAAGTCGTAGCTTCGGTCGCATGACTTTTGGAACAGCTGCACAGAATTCAGTGGGCCGTCTTGCGGGAAAGCACGCGCTGATCACCGGCGGGACGAGCGGGATCGGCCTCGAGACCGCCCGTCAGTTCCTCGCCGAGGGAGCCACCGTCGCGATCACCGGCCGCTCACAGGAGAGATTGGACGAAGCCGCCCGGCTCTTGGACGGCCCGCTGCTGACCATCGTCAGCGACGCGGGTGACGTACCCGGCCAAGCGGCGCTGGCATCCCGGCTGCGGGAGGAGTGGCCGAAGCTCGACATCCTGATGAGCAACGCCGCCGACGTGACCCATCTCCCGATCGAGGACTGGACGGAAGAGGCGTTCGACAGGCTCGTCGCCACCGACCTCAAAGCGCCGTTCTTCCTGATCAAAGAGCTGCTGCCGGTCTTCTCCCGGCAGACTTCGATCATTCTCGTCGGCTCGATTTCCGCTTTCGTCGGGCATGAGAACGCGACTGTTTACGGTGCTGCCAAGGCAGGTCTGCTGTCCTATGCGCGCGGGCTGACCTACGAGCTGAAGGACCGGGGCATCCGGATCAACGGACTCAGCCCGGGCCCCACCGTCACCAACGCGCTCAAGCCGCTGGGTGCCGAGCGTCAAGCCGCCATGTACGAGGAGATGCGGCGCATCGTGCCGCTTCATCGGCTGGGGACCGCTACCGAGCTGGCGAAGGCGGCTGTCTATCTCGCCTCGGACGAGTCCGCTTACACAGCCGGCACCGTGCTGCGCGTCGACGGCGGGCTCGGGGAGCTCGCCTACTGATCATCCGGACCGGAACGCGACGGTGAACGCCGCTCCGCCTTCCGGCGCCGGACCCGCCGTCAGCGTCCCGCCCATCCGGGTGACCAGGCCGTGCGCCAGCGCGAGCCCGATGCCCGAGCCGACCGGGCGGCTGTCGCGGTAGCGCTTGTTCAGCACGCCGCGATCGAACGCCACGGGGTAGTCCTCCGGCGCCAGGCCGGGCCCGCCGTCTCGCACTGCCAGCTGTGCCTGCCCCTGGAGTGTGACCAGGGAGAACACGATCGGCGCGCCGGCCGGGGTCACGCGCAGCGCGTTCTCGGCCAGCCCGTCGACGACCTGGCGGAGCCGCCGCGGATCGGCGACGATCGGGACCTCGCCGGCGGGCCGTTCCACCAGCAGCGTGACGTTCTGCTGAGCGCATCGCAGTCGCCAGACGTCGGCGCATTCGTCGACGAGCGCGGCGAGATCGAGCCGTGCCGGGTCGAGACGGAACTCGTCGGCGCCGAGCCTCGCCAGTTCCAGCAGATCGCTGACCAGGCGTTCCAGTCGGGCGGCCTCGCGGTGGATGGTCTGCCCGGCCCGGCGCGCGTCCTCGCCTTCGGCCACGCCGTCCCCGATCGCCTCGGCGAATCCGGTGACGGCGGTCAGCGGCGTCCGCAGCTCGTGCGACACCGAAAGCAGGAACTCGCGTTGCCGTGCCTCGCTGTACTGCAGCGCGTCGGCCAGTTCGTTGACCGACGTCGCCACGTCCGCGACCTCGGACGGCCCTTCGACCGGAACCCGCAGGTCACGGCGTCCGGACCGCATTCCGTTCGCCACCGACGCGGCCCGGCGCAGCGGCCGGGACAGCATCCGGCTCAGCACGAGCCCCGCGATCGCGGCGACCGCGAGCCCCGCACCGAGCGCGAGCACGGTATTGCGCACCAGCATCCGTCCGCGCGCCTCACCGAGCTTGGTCGATTGGACGAGCGCGAACGCGGCACCCTTCGCGCCGACAGTGCGGGCTTCGACGAGGTACTGCTGGCCTTCGACGAGCACCGTGCCGGAGCGGGTGAACCCCGTCTTGGTGGCGGCGATCGCCGCGACGGTCCCGGCGCCGTCGAGTGTCCCGTTAGGACGGCGGACGACGACGTCGATTCCCTGTCCCCGAACGACTTCCGCGGCCTTGCCGATGCCGAGCCGATTGCCGATCCCGGTCTCGTCGAGCTGGCTCGCGACCACGTCGGCCTGCGCCGAGAGCGACTGACGGAGCACGTCGATCCCGGTGGTGCGGATGAGCCGGGCCGCGACCAGCCCGGCGACCACCACCGCGACCGCGGCGATCGCCAGGCACACCACGGTGATCCGCAGCGCGAGCGACGTCCGCTTCATCCGGCGTCCGCGGCGTAGCCGATCCCGCGGACCGTCCTGATCGGACTGTGACCGCCGAGTTTCCCGCGCAACTGGGCGATGTGGACGTCCACGGTCCGCGTGCCCGCCGAAGCCGCGTAACCCCAGACGGAACTGAGCAGCTGTTCGCGGCTGAACACCTGGCCGGGGCGTTTCACCAGGTGGGTGAGCAGGTCGAACTCGGTCGACGTCAGCGCGACCTCGGTTTCGGCGGCCCAGACGCGGCGCTGGGTGACGTCGACGCGAACGCCGCCCGCCGTGTAGGTCTCGGCGGGCGGCGCGGCCCCGGCGGCGCGGCGCAGGACGGTCCGGACCCTGGCCGAGAGCTCACGCGGGCTGAACGGTTTCGTCAGGTAGTCGTCCGCGCCGATCTCCAGGCCCAGCAAGCGGTCCAGTTCGTCGTCGCGGGCGGTCACGAACAGCACGGGTGTCCAGTCGCCGTCCGCGCGCAGCGCCCGGCAGATCTCGATACCGTCCATTCCGGACAGTCCGATGTCGAGCACGATCGCGACCGGGCGCATCCGCCGGATCGTGGCCAGCGCCGCGCCGCCGTCCGCCTCGACCTGGACGCCGAACCCGTCCCGCCGCAGGTACAGCGAGGCGAGCTCGGCGATCGCGGGGTCGTCCTCGACGACCAGCACCAGTCCGCGTCCCGGTTGTGTCGTCACCGGCAGATCCTGTCACGGGGCCGGGTCGCCGGCCATGTCCTGTTCGATCGAGTCGAGGGTGCGCTGGACGTCGCTCAGCTCACCCGGCGCCGGGCTCGACGTCGGCTTCTCGTCGGTGCACGCGGCCGTGCCGAACAGGGCGAACGCGGCCAGGGCCGTGATCAGGAGGCGTTTCACTTCCCCGCCTTGCAGTGCGCGCCCGCGAAGGCGTCGAGCTTCTGCTTCGCCGCGGTGAGTTCGGGGAGCCGTCCGCTGCGCTTGTCGGCCCGCTTCTGGAGCCTGTCGGCGGTGTCGTTGTGGTTCTTCTTGCGCTGGTCCTCGGCCCTGGCCTTGAGGTTCGCGACGGAACCGCGGATCTCGGGGCCGCCGTTGATGCGGTCGGTGAGCTTCGTGGTGCGCTCGGTGAGCTTGGGCAGCCACTCGGCGCACAACTGCTGGGACTCCTCAGGGCTGAGGGTGATGGGCGCCGTCTGGGCCGAGGCGGCGGGGGCAAGGGTGATGAGACCGGCCGCGGTCAGGCAGGCGGCGATGGTGTGTTTCAGCATGCGAAGAGCGTCGCGCGGGCGGATACGAGGAATGTGGGGGAAATGTTCGGGTTTCGTAAGCGATACTCGGACGATGGGGCTGAAGACTTTGACCGCCACCGTCGTGGCGACGCTGCTGCTCACCGCCGCACCTGCCATCGCGTCTCCCGCGTTCGTCCTGCGCGACGGCGTCAGCGAACCGGTGTTCTCCTACGAGAAGGCCATCCGGGAGACCGCCTGGGTGGAGACCGGCCAGGACCTCGACCGCGACGGCCAGGTCGATCGGGTCGCCGCCGACATCATCCGCCCGGCCGAACCGGCCGCCCGCGGGCAGCGCGTTCCGGTGATCATGGACGTCAGCCCTTACTTCGAGAAGATCGGCCGTGGCAACGAGCGCCAGCCGAAGACCTACCTTCCCGACGGCACGCCGTCGCAGTTCCCGCTCTTCTACGACAACTACTTCGTGCCGCGCGGGTACGCCGTCGTGCTGGTCGACGTCGGGGGCACCAATCGCTCGTCCGGATGTTTCGACGACGTCGCCTCCGGCAACGGGGTGGTGAACTGGCTCAACGGGCGTGCGAACGCGTTCCGGACGCCGTTCGGGCCGGAGCGGGTCCGGGCGGGCTGGGCGAACGGGTCGGTCGGCGCGATCGGGAAGTCGCAGGACGGGGCGACGGCGATCGGGATGGCGGCGTCCGGGATCGAGGGTCTGAAGACCATCGTGCCGATCGCCGGGGTCAGTTCGTACTACGAGGTGCACAACGCGGACGGCGCGTACTTCGGCTGGGCGGGCGGACCGGGCCTGTACAACGAGCGGGCGCTGAAGCTGTGTCAGCCGTTCGAGGAGGACAACGCGCGGCGCGCGGGGACGGACGGGAACTTCAACGACTACTGGCGCGGGCTCGACTACGTCGCGAAGACCGGGAAGGTGCGCGCAAGCGTTTTCGCGTCGATGGGCTTCCACGATCTCAACGTGAACCCGATCCAGTTCGGGCCCTGGTGGGAGGCGCTGAACGCGTACGGCGTGCCGCGCAAGGCGTGGCTGCACCAAGCGGCGCACGTCGACCCGTTCGATCTCGACCGGTCGCTGTTCGTGCGGACTTTGCACCGCTGGTTCGACCGGTGGCTGCTCGGCGTCCGCAACGGCGTCGAGACCGAACCCGCGATCCGGATCGAGCACGCCCCGGACCGCTGGACCGACGAACGCCGCTGGCCGCCGGCCACGCGGTCTCGCGCCCTGTGGCCCTCCTCGGATGGCGGGCTGGGGGACCGTCCTGCCGCTGGCGTCGCTTCGGTGACCGAAGACCCGGCGCGCGGTGCGTCCCAGTGGGTGGAGAACCCGTCGCAGACCAGCCCGGATCGCCTCGTCTTCGCGGGCGAACCGGTGCGCGCGGACACCCGGATCGCCGGGACCGCCACCGTGACGGTGACCGCCCGATCCGACAAACCGAGCGCGCGGCTCGGGGCGGTGCTGGTCGATTACGGTCCCGCGACCGTGCGGAACACCAAGTTCCCCGCGCTGGGCACCAAGAACCTGACGAGCCGGTCCTGCTGGGGCGCGGGCACGGCCGCGGACACCGGCTGCTTCCTCGACACCGTCGCGGATCTGACCGCCGTGGACAACCAGATCGTCGCGACCGGCTGGGCGGATCTCGGCCACCATCGGTCGCTGTGGCGGGGCGAACTTCTGGAGCCCGGCAAGGCGTACACGATGACGTTCCGGCTGAGCAGCCTCGACCACGTCGTCCCGGCAGGGCACCGGCTGGCGCTCGTCCTGGGCGGTACCGACGCGGACATGTTCGACCCCACGCTGCCCGCGCCCGGGGCCCGGGTGACCTTCGACCTGGGCGGGACTTCGCTCTCGGTTCCGGTCACCACCCGCGTTTAGTCCGCTGAACGCGGTCCTTAGGTGCGCGACTACCGCATTCAGAGGACGAAACGCGGGGCGGGTCGGCCCGGGGTGGTCGTGAGTGGCAAGTCGTGTTCTGTTGCGGGGCAAGGCAAAGGTGGCCTCGTACTCGCCGGCCACCGGGCCACCTCGCGATCCGTCACTGGCAAGGGGCTGGTGGGCGCGGGAAGTGTTACCCAGGGTGACGGGTGTGTGGAAATAGGGACCCCCAACGATGCTGTTGGTTTTCTCTGGTCAGGCGGCTGGGGTGAGGGAGAGGTGGCGGACTGGGCTGGTTCGTGTGGTGGCGCGTAGGGTTCCGATGAGCCAGGC
>NZ_JBHRWK010000114.1:0-6111 GCF_042647925.1 Amycolatopsis speibonae | reverse complement strand
GCGCGAACACTGCTCAGCCGGCCACGGTTCGACCATCGTGGTGTCGCCGTCGCCGAGAACCGGGACGAACTCATTGCAGCCTTGGGCAACCTCACGCCGACCACTGCCGACAGCGGTAAGACCGCGTTCGTGTTCTCCGGACAGGGCAGTCAGCGCATCGGCATGGGCCGCGAACTCCACGGCACCTATCCCCTCTTCCGCGAAACGTTCGACGCCCTCTGCGAGCACTTCGAATTCCCCTTGCGGGACATCGTGTTCGGCGACACCGAACTCGCCCTGCTCGATGACACCCTCTACACCCAGACGGCGTTGTTCGCCGTCGAAACCGCGCTCTTCCGGCTCCTGGAATCCTTCGGGCTCCGGCCCGACTTCGTCGCCGGGCACTCCGTCGGCGAGATCACCGCCGCCCACGTCGCCGGGGCATTGTCCTTGGAGGACGCCTGCACTCTCGTCGCCGCACGCGGCGCGCTCATGCAAGACCTTCCTGAAGGCGGCGCCATGATCGCCATCGCCACCTCCGAGCAGGAGGCACTCGCCGCACTGGCCTGCCACGGAACAGCGGGGCTGGCCGCGGTCAACGGCCCGGCGTCGGTCGTGATCTCCGGCGAGGAACACGCGGTCCACGCCATCGCGGAACAGTTCGCCGAACGCGGCTGCCGGACCCGGCGACTGCGGGTCAGCCACGCCTTCCACTCCCCGCTGATGGCACCCATGCTCGAAGAGTTCACGACCGTTCTGAAGGGAATTTCGTTCAAACAGCCAGAGATCCCACTCGTGTCCACGGTGACCGGCGAACTGCTCACCGAGCACACCGCCGCGCACTGGGTCGAGCAGATACCGCGGCCTGTCCGATTCCACGGCGCCATGGAAACGCTGCGCGCCCTCGGGACGGCGACGCTGATCGAAGTCGGACCCGACGGTGTCCTGGCCGCGGCTGTCGACGAAACGCTGTGCATACCGGTCCTGCGCCGCGACCGCGGCGAGGTGCGTGCGCTGCTGGAAGCACTCACGGCGGTGTGGGCCCGCGGAATCGACGTCGACTGGGCGCCGGCCTTCACCGGCGAGTACCGGCACGTCGACTTGCCGACGTACGCGTTCCAGCACGAGCGTTTCTGGCTGGAAACCACGGCGGCGAAGGGGAACGTGGAGTCGGCAGGCCTGACGGGTCTGGACCATCCTTTCCTTGACGCGCTGGTGTCGCTGCCCGGCGGCGGGGTGGTGTGCACCGGCCGCGTGTCCCAGTGGGACTCCGGACGGCTGACCGGTGCGGCGGTGCTCGACATGGTGATCCACGCCGGGGATCAGGTCGGCTGCCCGGTCGTGGCCGAACTGACGCTCGACACCGCACCTGTCGTCGGTGACGGCATCACCGTCCAGATCACCGTCGGTGGCCCCGACGACGACGGCCACCGCGAGGTCCGGGTGCATTCCCGCCCCGTCGACCACGCTCTCTGGCAAGAACACGCCCAGGCGACGCTGACCCCGCCGCGCCCGGACTCCGCGATCGCCCTCTCCGGCGGCCACGTCGACGTCACCCTCGACGACGATCCCGGCGCTTTCGGCATCCACCCCCGCCTGGTCGACGCCGCCCTCGAACATCGGCAACCCGTGGTCTGGCGCGACGTCACCCTGCACGCCGACGGCGCCCGCGACCTCCGCGTCCGGCGCGGTCCCACCGGAGGACTTCTCGCCACCGACGGCACCGACAGGCCGGTGCTGACCATCGGCTCGCTCCGCTTCGGCGAACTGCCCACGAGCCGCGCGGTGGAAGGTTCCCTGTTCGACGTGGCATGGGTACCCGTCCGCCTCGATCAGTCCACTTCGGACTTCATCGTTCACGAGGTCGGCGAAGGCGACGCTCGCGCGGTCGTGGCCCGTGTGCTGGCCGCTCTGCAGGAGTTCGGCCGAGACCGCGGAACCGGCCGCCTGGTGGTCGTGACCCGCGGCCTGATCGGTCCGGGCCGCGGCGATCCGGTCGGCAACGCCGTCTGGGGCCTGGTCCGCTCCGCGCAGTCCGAAGAACCCGGCCGGTTCGTCCTGGCGGACGTCGACGACCGGAGCTCTCGTCTGCCGATCGGCGACGAACCGCAGGTGGCCGTCCGCGACGGGGTGGCCTACGTGCCGAGGCTGCGGCGGGTGACCGGCGCGACGCCAAGCCCGCGTTGGGCGCCCGACGGTACCGTGGTGATCACCGGCGGCACCGGGGCGCTCGGCACGGCGGTCGCCCGGCATCTGGCGGCCGAGCACGGGATACGGCATCTCCTGCTGGTCGGCAGAAGCGGTGGCGCCGTCGACCTGCCCGGTGCCCGCGTGATCGCCTGCGACGTCGCCGACCGCGCCGCGCTCGCCGCCGTCCTCGACGGCATCCCGGCGGAACATCCGCTGACCGGAGTCGTCCACACCGCCGGTGTCCTCGACGACGGCGTCATCGGCACGCTGAACCGGGAGCGCCTCGACGCCGTGTTCGCGGCCAAAGTGGACGGTGCGGTCAACCTGCACGAACTGACCCGTGACCGTGACCTCGCGATGTTCGTGCTGTTCTCTTCGGCCGCGGGGATCATCGGCAGCCCAGGACAGGGAAACTACGCCGCCGCCAACGGTTTCCTCGACGGCCTCGCGTGGCGGCGCCGGGCCGAAGGGCTACCCGCGACCTCGCTCGCCTGGGGCCCGTGGGACCGGGGCATGGCGACGGGCCTCGAGCAGCGCGGCCCGCTGCGGCCGCTGCGACCGGCCGACGGCATGGCGTTGTTCGACCTCGCCCTGGGCGCAGGGCGGCCGGTCCTCGCACCGATGCGCTTGCACCTGACCGCCGCCGAGGACACGCCACCGCTGCTGCACGAACTGATGCCACCGAAGCGACGGCGCGCGAACACCGCCACCGGTGAGATCTTCTCCGCGCGGCTGCGACGGCTCACCGGCGACCAAGGCGCCGAACTGCTCCTGCACGTCGTCCTCGACGCCACCGCGACCGTGCTCGGGCACCGCTCACCCGAGACGATCGACCCGGACATTCCCTTCTGGGACAACGGATTCACTTCGCTCACGGCGGTCGAGTTCCGTAACCGCATCACCGGCGCGACCGGCCTGCGGCTCAACGCCGCCGTCGTCTACGAGCAGCCGACCCCGCGCCTGCTCACGAACCACCTGCTCACGACGCTGAGCCCCGAATTCGCCGGCGTGTAAAGGAAACGGCATGTTCGACGTCGACGTCTACCTCCGGCGGCTCGGCCACAGCGGACCTCGCGAGCCGACCCTCTCCACGCTGCGAACGCTGCACCGCGCCCACCTGCTCGCCATCCCCTATGACAACAACAGGTTTCCCGAGGACGGCGGCGAACTGCCGTACAACCTCGCCGATCTCGACCACGACCACACCTTCGGCAAGATCGTGGTCCGCGGGGCAGGCGGCATCTGCTTCGAGCTGAACCTGCTGTTCAAGCGACTGCTGGACGACCTGGGTTTCGACACCGTGCAGGTTTCGGCGGGCGTGCCGCAGGCCGGCGGGAGGTTCAGCCCGGACCTGTCCCACAAGTTCACCCTCGTAACGCTGGACGGCGTCCGGTGGCTGGCGGACGTGGGTTTCGCCGGTCCTTCCTACCTGCTGCCCCTTGAGCTTTCCCCGATGGTGCAGACCCAGTACGGCTGCCAGTTCCGAGTGGACGGACAAGACGGCCTGCACACCGTTCTCCGGCGGAGCAGGTCCCTTGACTGGCATCCGGTCTACCGCTTCGAGCCCCAGGCCCGCGAGACTTCCGACTGGGACGGCTTCACCGAACACTTCGAGCACTACCTGGACGATGCGGTGATCGCGAACACCTCCATGCTCTGCCGAGCGGACGAACACGGTCACCGGGCGCTGGTCGGCAGACGATACCTGACGGTCGACGACGGGAAGGAGACTGTCGTCGCGCTGACCGATCCGGCCGAATACGAACGCGTCGTGGCCGCGATCCTGGACCCGTCGTCCCTGCTCTCGGGCCGCGGCCGGGAGTGATTCGGGCGAACGGCGGACCCTCTCTTGGGCTCGGGCGGTGCACCATCCTTCCTGCTAGGAGCACTAGACCCTGCGCGTACACCTGTCTGTGGGCAGGAAAGTCACGGGGAGCAGCGGACCTCTCGCTGGCCAATTGCATCGTTTCCGATGTATCGTTTCCGATATGAAAGCCGGTGAGCTGTACCTGCTCGGCAAGCATCTGATGGAGCTCGCCTCTCACGGCATGCGCGACGAGGCGGATCCGGAGGTCCCGGAGATCTACCTCGTGCTCATCTCGGTGGTCGTCGAAGCGCCGGACCTGTCGATCAGCGAGCTGACCGCGCGCACCGGCTTCGCGCAGAGCCATGTCTCCGCCGCCGTCGCGAAGCTGCGGGAACGCGGCGCCCTGCGCACGCGCCCGGATCCGGCGGATCGCCGCCGCACCCTGGTCACCCCGGTCGAAGGGCTGATCGAGGCGGTCGCGCAACGCCAGCAGCGCGACGCCGAACAGGTCCTCGCCGCGGCGCTCACGGAACTCGATCCGGACGAGGACTCCGTCGCCGAGCGCGCCGCGCGGCTGGCCAAGGCCGCGGACGAGCTGTACCGCCTGCTCACCGCCCGGGCGCTCAAGGTGGGCGGGGATTCCGCGCTGATGCCGCTGCACTCACTGGCCGAAGAGGTGACCGGAAAACCGAAGAAATAGGGGGATTCACATGGACTACCCGTTCGCGGCGACCGAGCCGATGCGCTGCCCGGCCGAACTCGTCCGGCGGCAGGACGAGGAACCGGTCAGCCGCGTGCACCTGGCGACCGGCGAGGACGCCTGGCTCGTCACCCGCTACGACGACATCCGCGCACTGCTGGCCGATACCCGATTCCGCGTGTGGCTTCCCGGTGTCCCCGCGTCCGGTGCCGGGGATCTGCTCTTCATCATGAACGGCCCCGGGCACGCGCGGCTCCGTCGTATCGCCGGCAAGGCGCTCACCCCGAGGCGAGTTGAGTTCCTGCGTCCCCGCGTGGAAGCGCTCGCGGAAGACCTGGTCGCGAAGCTGCTCGCACAGGGTCCGCCCGCCGAGGTGCTGGACGGGTACGCGATCCCGTTCGCCCTTGCGGTGCTCAACGAACTGCTCGGCGTCCCGCCGTCGGCTCGTGACGCTCTGCGCGCCTGGACGGACGGCATGCTCGCGGTGTTCACCGCGCCGAGCTACGAGGAGATGACCGAAGCCGCCCGGAAACTGGGTGACTACCTCGCGGAACTGGTCGAGACGAAGCGCCACGAGCCCGGTGAGGACCTGCTGACCGGGCTGCTCCAGGCGCGTGACGACGACGGCGACACGCTGAGCCCGGAGGAGGTCACTCAGCTCGCCTTCGCGATTCTTCTCGGCGGGTACGTCCCGGCCGCGAACGCCCTGGCCCAGATCGTGCTGCGGCTGGCGGCGCAACCGGAACTCCCCCGCGATCCCGCCGCGATGCCCGCGCTGATCGAGGAACTCCTGCGCCAGGACCAAGGTTCGGCCGCCGACCAGGGACGGGCGGCGATCGAGGACGTCGTCATCGGCGGGGTACCGATCCGCGCGGGCGAATTCGTCCTCGCTCCCCTGCGCGCGGCGAACCACGACTCCCGACGGTTCCCCGATCCGGCGCTGGTCGATCCCGCTCGCGCACCGGGACAGCTGACCTTCGGCCACGGACCGCACCACTGCCTCGGCGCCGCACTGGCCCGGCTGCAACTCCGGACCGGTGTCACGGCGCTACTGGCCGCCGCGCCTCGGTTGCGGCTCGCGGTGCCTTTCGAGGAAATCGCCTGGCGGCGGATGTTCGTGACGCTGCAAGGCCCTGTCGCGGTGCCGATCGACTGGTGAAACGGGCGAGCGGCCGCGACTTCGACTGTCCACAAGGGACATTTTCTGACGAATGGCCCGATTCGTGTCTGTATGCGCGTTTGATGGAGGAGGTCGTGAGTGGCGATGAGGGTTCTGGCGGACTCGTATTTACGTCTCGCCTCGGCGTCTTCGTGCTGGGTGGAAGGTGTGACGGGGAAGATTTCGGACGTTGAGGGCGCGCCGATAATCAACTCGCTGGTTTGATCTTCGTTGGTGGGGTGATGCCGGTGTTGATGGCGTGGTTGGTGAGGTCTG
>NZ_JBHRWK010000113.1:0-5435 GCF_042647925.1 Amycolatopsis speibonae | reverse complement strand
GATCCACCGGACGAAAACCCATAGCCACACCAGGATTCTCCCAGCATCACCAGCCCACACCAAAATCATCACCAGCAGGTCGCCCCAAAACGCAACAGCCTCCTAGACGCAATGAAGGAGTCCTTCACGTACCTCGGGCGCCCAAAGTGGCGGTGACGCGTCGGTCCAGTTCTCGTGAGTGGTAAGTCGCGTTAGAACGACACTTGCCACTCACGACCAACGCATTCGCTGTCGGAAAATCACCCAGAACGACCTAGCCTCCATCATCGCATTGGGTGTTTCCTTGCTCACAGAACGTCGTCGCTCGACGGTTTGGGGGCCAGCCGATGTCCTTCCGATGGGTACTTCGACTCATTCCGGTGACGCTGCTCGTGACCGCGGTGGCGGTGGCCGTTCCCGCCTCCGCGAGCGCGGCCGCCGCTTCCCCGCCGCTCGCGCGGGTCTGGCCGACGCCCCAGCAGCTGACGCCACGGCCGGGAGAGGTGTCCATCCCGCGCACGGTCGTCGAGGTCGTCGGCGCGGACACCGATCCGTCCGCGCTCGCCGTCGTGGAGCAGGTCCTCCGCTCGGCGGGGACGAGCACCTTCGTCAAGATCACCGACAACGACCAAGCGGCAGTCGACCGGGAACGCGGCAACGGCGGGCTCGTCGTCTTCGTCGGCGGCCCCGCCGAAAGCAGGGCGACCGCCCTCGCGCTCGCCGCGCTCCGCGTCGACGGCCCAGAAGGCCTGTCCCCCGGCGGCTACGTCCTCGCCGCCGATCGCGGGGTGGTCGCACTGTCCGGTGTGGACACTTCGGGGACGTTCTACGCCGCACAGTCGTTCCGGCAACTGTTCGCGTCCGGCAAGAGCCGCGCGTTCAGCATGCGTGACTGGCCGGCGGCTCCGCTGCGCGGGGTGATCGAGGGCTTCTACGGCGCGCCGTGGTCGCATGCCGATCGGCTGGCACAACTGGACTTCTACGGCCGCACCAAGCAGAACATGTATGTCTATTCCCCCAAGGACGACCCGTTCCTGCGCGCCCGCTGGCGCGACCAATACCCGCCCGACCAGCTCGCACTGCTCTCGCAACTGGTGTCCCGCGCCGCCGCGAACCACGTCGAGTTCACCTACGCCCTCTCCCCCGGGCTTTCGGTCTGCTACTCCTCGGACGCCGACGAAGCCGCGCTGGTCGCGAAGTTCCAGTCCCTGTGGGATATCGGAGTGCGGTCGTTCGCGATCCCGCTCGACGACATCTCCTACACCCGCTGGAACTGCGACGCCGACGCCGCGAAGTTCGGCACCGGTGGCGCGGCCGCGGGCGCGGCGCAGTCGTTCCTGCTCAACCGGGTGCAGCAGGACTTCATCGCCACGCATCCCGGCGCCGAACGGCTGCAGACCGTGCCCACCGAGTACTACGACCTCGCTGACTCCCCGTACAAGACCGCGCTGCGCATCCAGCTCGACAAGGCGGTGATCGTCGAGTGGACGGGCGTCGGCGTGATCGCCGGGCAGATCACCGAAAAGCAGGCGCGGCAGGCGAAAGAGGTCTTCGGGCACGACATCCTGATCTGGGACAACTACCCGGTCAACGACTACATCACCGAACGGCTGCTGCTCGGCCCGTACATCGGCCGCGAACCCGGGGTCGCGAAGTTCCTGTCCGGGATCACCGCGAACCCGATGGTGCAGGCCGAGGCGTCCAAGATCGCCGAATTCACCTCGGGTGACTTCCTGTGGAACCCGGAGAAGTACGACCCCGACGAAGCGTGGCTCGCCGCCATCGCCGATCTCGGCGGCCCTGCCGCGCCGGCGCTGAAGGTGTTCGCGGAGAACAACTATTCGAGTCTGCTCGTCCGCCTCGAAACCGGGAAGCCGGATCTGGACTCGCCGGTGCTGCGCCCGCTGCTCGCCGCGTTCTGGGCCGCGCTGGCGAAGAAGGACCCGTGGGACGCGGCGGCGAAGCTGGACCGCTATCTCACCTCGATGGCAGCCGACCCCGAAGACCTGCGACGCGGGATGGCCGCGAACCCGAAGTTCCTCGCCGAGGTCGGGCCGTGGCTCGACCAGGTCGGCCTCTACGGTCAGGCGGGCGGGCACGCGGTGAAGATGCTGCTCGCGCAGGTCGACGGCGACGGCGCGAAGGCGTGGGCGGAACGCGGGGAACTCGTCACCGCGCTCAAGAAGGCGCAGGCGATCCGGGTCCAGACAGCGCGAGGACCGCGTAACCCGAGCACCTGCACGGACGTCTGTGTGCCGTTCCTCAACAGCGCGCTGGCGACGGCCGACCGCTGGTTCGGGCTGCCCGGGATCCGGCCGCAACCGACAACCTCGATGGGCACCTACACCGACAACGTGCCCGCCCGGATGGTCGACGGCGACCCCGAGACCTACTACTGGAGCGACTGGGCACCGCGCGTCGGCGACACCGTCGGCGTCGACCTCGGCACCGCGCAGCGGGTGTCCCATGTGGACATCACCATGGGCAAACAGACCAGCCCGAACGACTTCATCCACAACGGCGTCCTCGAATACTCCGCCGACGGCGAGCGGTGGACGACGGTGAAGGCGGTCACCGAGCCGGTGATCTCGGCGGACCTCCCGGACGGCGCCTCGGCGCGGTTCGTCCGGCTGCGCGTGACCGGCGCCCAAGGGTTCTGGGTCGTGGTCCGGGAATTCACCGTGTCCACACCGGACAGTCCTAAGTACACGGTCACCGGCACCCCGGCGGGCTCGAATCTCCCCGCCGCCGCGGACAACAACGCCGATTCGGTGTACACGGCGGCATCGGCGCCGGTACCCGGTGACGCACTCGTCATCGCGGTCGCCGCGCCGAAGCAGCTGGGCAAGGTGGTCGTCCTGGCGGCGGAAGCCGGCGCGGGCGCCGACGTCCAGGTCGCGGACGCGGAAGGCGGCTGGCACACGATCGGCCGGATGACGGGCGGTTACACGGAACTGCCTGCTCAGGACTCCGTGACCGACCGCGTCCGGCTCCTCTGGGCACCGGGAGGTGCGCCGCCGAAGATCGCCGAGGTCGTTCCGGTCAGCCCACCGCGACGGTGACGGCGGCCGTGTGCACCCTCCCGCCGTGCGAGAACTCCAGGAACAACCGGTATTCGCCACGCTCAGAGAACAGGGAGTGGAAGGTCAGCTCACCGTCCACCAGCGCCGCACCGACCGGCTGCACCGGATGCAGGTGCGTCGCCGACAGCAGCATGGTGTGGAAACCGGTCATATGCCCGTTGGCGCCCAGATGCGGATCGACAGCGGTGACCGGCGCGCCGTCCGGGCCGCGGATGGCGAAGCGGAGAACCTGCGCCCGCATCACCGGAATCCAGGCCATTCCGTCCGCCCGATCCACCCGGTAGCCCGTGTTCGTCACGGTGCCCCCGGCGGGAGCGGGCACCGGGACGAAGCTGGTGTCACCCGGCACGGTGAACGGGACACCGAGCACCACCGGATGACGGGGGTCCTTCGTGTCGAGCGGGACGAACTCGGCGAACATCCGGTAGGCGCCACCGTCTGCCAGTGCGAGACTCGTGCGCCAGATGTCCCCGTCCAGCACCGGATGCACGTGCTGAAAGACGTTCATGTCGTCGCGCACGGCGAAGAAGTGCATCTGCTTGGTCTGGTTGTCCGAGAAACGGGTGACCGGCCGCCCGTCGGGGCCGAGGATCCGGAAAGCGACCGGAACCACGGACCCCCGGCTGCCGGGTGTGGTGACCCGGTCGAACCGGTATCCGCTCTCCGCCTCCGACAGCCCATCGCTGTGCGCGGCGGGCAGCAGGTCCGCCGTCATGACGGGCTGCTGGTGAGCCGAATGTGCGGAACCAGGCGTCGGACGGAGTGCCACGGACACCGCGAACACTCCGATCACCAGGGCCAGCGCGAGGAACAACCAATCCGTGATCCGGGGCTTACGCACGATCGGTCCCGGTCACTTCCCGGCGAGAGCGGGTTTCACCACGACCAAACCCTGCTCGATGCCGTTGACGATGACGATGCCGCTGGAGAAGTACGGGTAGTTGCTCCATGCCCCGTTGAAGTTCGCCGCGTTGCCCGACGGGTAGATGTCGAAGTAGCCGACTTCGGACAGTTTCGCCGAAGCGACGCCGCTGACGTCCAGGATGCGCAGACCCGCCTGGTAGTTGGCCTGGTAGGAGTACTGGCCCTTGATGTACTGGTTGTGGTCGATCGCGGTGGCGGGTGAACTGTAGACGCCGGTGTGCACGGGGGCGGACAGCTTGGCCAGATCCCAGACGTAGGTCTTGGTGCGCTTGTCGGTGCCGCGCGACTCGTCCAGTTCGTCGTCGAGCAGGAAGTAGCGCTGATCACCGGTCAGCCAGCCCTGGTGCGAGTACTGCGCGCCCGAATATCCCTTGCGCGAGACCTGGACCGGCCTGGCCTTGTCGGTCACGTCGACGATGGTCAGCGTGTCTTCGTTGGCGTTGAAGCAGATCTCCTTGCCCTGGTACGCGGTGTCCGGTCCTCGGTAGACGACGCATTGGGTGTCGTGGGTGTAGCCGTCCTGCGACACGCAGCCCGCTTTGGCCGGGGCCTTCGGGTTCCGGATGTCGACGATGTGCGGTCCGCCGCGGCAGGTGTTGGAGCCGATCGCGTAGGCGAAACCGGTCTCCTCGTTGATCGCGATGTTGTGCGCGGGACCGAATTCCTTGTACAGCGCGTCGGCGGTGAAGGTCTGCGGTGTGGTGACCGTGCGCAGGCGGGTCAGGTCGAACACCTGCATACCGTGCCCGGTGATGAAGTCGGCCACGATGAACGCGTGGTTCTTGTACACCTTCATGTCGCGCCACGAGCTGCTGCCGCCGTTGGACGGCAGGTTGCCGAGGAACTTCGGCGAGGTCGGTGTACTCAGATCGACGAACGCGGTGCCGTTGGTCCGCCCGACGATGGCGTATTCCTTGCCGGACGCGGGATCGGTCCAGCCCCAGATGTCGTTGCCGTTCCCGCCGCCGAGACCGGACAGGGGAAGCACGCTGAGCAGGTCGACGTTCTTGCACGGGTAGATGTCGGCCTTGCCGTTGACACAGGGCACCCCCGCCGCGGTGCCGGTGACGGCGTGACGCTCGGCCGGGACGTGGTCGGCCATGAAAGTCTTGGCCGCTGCCTGCCCCTCCGCCGTTTCGGGGTCGTGCGCGGAGAGCCTGTCACGATTTTTGTGTAAGCCAGAGGTGATTTGCTTACATTTGTAGGTTATCAGAAAAGTATGCGTCCTGGGAAGATGTTGATCAGTGTGTTGAGTGCCACTTTCCAGCCATGTGTTCCAGTCCCGGAATCGCCGCCGCGCTGGCTCGATATGTTACGGAGCCCGAGGTAGAGGAGCTTCATGGCAGCATCTTTGTCTGGGAAGTGTCCGCGGTTCTTCGTGATTTTGCGGAGCTGGAAGTTGATTGATTCGATCGCATTGGTAGTGTAGACGATTTTGCGGAGTTCGGG
>NZ_JBHRWK010000112.1:0-4674 GCF_042647925.1 Amycolatopsis speibonae | reverse complement strand
CTGGAACACCCATCCCCGGCCATTCCTCTGGACCAAAACCGCCGAAGAGATCCTCGAGTCACTCGCCCGATTTTGTCGACGGATTTCCGGCGCAGGACACTAGTGGAGCGGCTTCCAGACTGACGACGCTGAGGTCACCCGCGCGATCAGCCGCCAGATCCCCGACTACCCTCAGCATCGTCGGCGTCGTCATGCTGCTGGCGCAGCGCCCGCATCCGCTCGTCGTACTTCTTGAACCTCTCGCGCAGCCGAACCACGGTTGACATGTCCACCGGGTGGCTGCATTCGGGACACGCCGAAGCCCGCCCCTCGGCCATCTGCCGGTAGAACACCTCAACGACAGGAGCGCAGTGCCAGCACCATGGGCACCGCAGATAAGACCCTGACGGGAATGACGGCTTGGTCCACTCGGTGGTAGGTGCCGTCGAACGCACCTGCGGAGACGGTGGCTGCAGTTCGTAGAGATCGTCAATGTCGCCGCGGTGCTGACGATGGAGGCGATCGTGATCATCCACCCGCCGTTCAAGGTCGCCGACGCGGGCGGACAACCGGGCGATCTGCTGGGCGGAGTCGTCGAAAGTCACCCCTCCATCCTGCCGCCCCGCGCAAGGCAGGCAGCACCCGCTGGCGCGGGAATGAGCCGATCACGGTTCGCGGAGGTGTTCCTTGTCGACAACTCGAAAACCAGTCCGCCGGACTGAGAACGACGCCCTGACCGCGGCCTGCTGGAGTCCCTCGGGCACCAAACGGAAAGCCACCTACACCCGGGAAGCGCCGCTTACTGGCGTCGCAGCTGCGGCGTAGAAACAGCGGCCGGAACTCCGCCGGTCGCACGCAGCCGGAGAGGGTGCTGAAGACGTCCTTCGGCGGCTTGGTCTCAGAAGTCCAGGCCGCTCCGCAGGCGACGCCAAGCGAGATATCCGCCGACCGGGAGCGCCACCGCGCCGAACAGGCCGACGGTGAACCAGGGAACGACCGCGACGCCAAGGCCCGCCGCGAGTACGCCGCCGAGGAGCGCGCCGAGCAGCGCCGCGCCGTTGCCCAGCACGCGGAAGCCGGCGATGACACGGCCGAGCAGATGGTTCGGTACGGTCGCCTGGCGAACGGACACCACGGAAACCGTGGCCACGATCGAGCTCATCCCCATGAGCAGGAGGGCGGGCGCCGCTATCCACGCCGACGTCGTGCCCGCCACGACCGCCCAGGCCGCGCCCTGGGCCAGGATCGCGGCGAGCTGGACCCACGGCCACCGGACGCGCGCGGCGATACGGCCACCGAGCCAGCCGCCCGCCACCGAGCCGACGGCGAGCGCGGTGAGCAACAGGCCGTACGCGATGGGCGAGGCGCCGAGTCGCTGGGCCGCGTAGAGCACGAACATCGACATGGCCACGTTGTCGGCGAAGTTGAATGCGGCGACCAGGCCGCACATCGCAACCAGTGGACGGTTGCGCACGAGGTATGTCAAGCCGCCGAGGATCTCCGCGCGCAACGATCCGGGCCGGTTCGCGGGAGCCGGTTCGCGGGGGAGCGACGTGGCCAGCGCGGCAGCCCCGGCGAAGGCGAGGAAATGCGTCGCCACCGGGACGAGCCGTCCCAGCGCGAACGCCGCGGAGCCGAGTGGCAGGCCGAGCAGTGACCGTCCGGTCGTCTCGGCCATGGCGAGCTTGCCGTTCTGCGGTCCGAGTTCGGCGACGGCCGTACCCACCAGAGACGGGAGCAGGGCTTGCGCGGCGGCGTCGGAAAGCACGTTTCCGGTGGTGATGAGAAAGGCGATCGCAGTCAGTACCACGATCGAGGCGTGCCCGGTGGCCACCAGCGCCAGCAGGACGCCGACGGCGGCACCTCGCACGACGTTGGCCCAAAACAGAATTCTTCGCCGGGGGAAGCGGTCGATGAGCGCGCCACACCACGGTCCGGTCAGCCAGCCCGCGGCGGTGCCCATCGCGACGAGCGCGACCGCGCGGGGGTCGGGGTCCAGCGCTGCGGCGAGCAGCGGCGACGCAGACCGGAACGTGCCGTCGCCCAGCGCCGCGACGCCCGCGCACCAGCGCACGGCCGACAGGGCACGCGGTTCGCGAGCGGTGGCCGTCGCGCTCATCTGGCTCATGTGCTTCCTGTGGTCCCTGTGGGTGTAAAGGAGAAGCCGCCCCGGCGTGCGCGACGCCGGGACGGTCGACCGGTCAACTGCCGTCGTTGCTGACGGTCAGGGTCTCCTCCACGTCCAGCTTGCGGATTTCGATCGTCATCGTCTGTTCCTCCTTCCCAGTCGTAGTCGGTGTTTCAGCGGGTCTCGATGCCGGCGCCGTGGCAGGCCGGGCAGTCCGCGCGCGGCGGATCGTCGATGAGATAAGGCGTATCGGGCGCGACGAGATTCACGCCGTGGATGCGCCCGGGTATGGCATCGGTGACGCCGGTGATCAGCCCGATGGCGGCGTACGCAGCCAAGGAACCGCACAGGGCGGCCGAGGGTGCGCAGACCGCGTTGAAGTGCTTTCGAGTCGTCCGATACGGGGTTTCCGCGCCAAGTGCCGATTCGCGTTCGTGTTCGGCAAGCCAGGAACATTCGTAACAGGCGCCGCGACCGGGGATGTACGTGCACACTGCGGCGCGTGGTCCGTGATAGCCGCTGTTTATCCACGGCTTTCCGGCGGAAAAGCACGCTCGGTTCGCCCAGAGCCGGATTTCGCCGGGGCTGTCCGCGCACAGCACCAGGACGTCGTAATCCCTGGCCAGGGCTGCGAAACCCGCGACACCAGTGATCCGCTGCCGCCGGGCCGTGACCCGGATATCGGAGTTGAGCGCGCGCAGACGATCCGTCGCGGCCTCGGTCTTGGCCCGGCCGACGTCGGCTTCGGTATACAAGACCTGCCGGTTCAGATTTGACAATTCCACGTCGTCGCAGTCGATGACGTGCAGCGCACCGACACCACTCGCGGCAAGTTCCAGTGCGGCTTGACCGCCGGCGCCACCCAGCCCCACGACGGCGACGCTCGCCGCCCGCAGAGCCAGCTGTGCATCCCAGGGACTGGCCCGTGGCTTGGGATCGACCCAGCGGTAGAACTGGCGGCTCCGGTCGTATCGCGCCTGTTCACGAGCGGTGAGTGCGGTCTCGGCGACGTCGGTGTCCTCGACGTGGCCGGCGTCGATCAGCTGAGCCAGTAGGGATTCGACGTCGGCGGCGGCCCGTTCCGGATGCTCCGCCAAGGTGCGGGCGATGATCTCGGCCGGGGTGCACATGCCGTCGAGCAGGTTCACCAGCGTCCATACGACGCCGGTCGGATCGGCTATCTCGGCGCCGATTCCGTACACGGCGCCGCCGATGCGAATGCGCCCGCCGGAAATCCTGCGCGGCGCGTGTTCCGGTTTGACGTGCGGTTTCCGGTAGCGCGGAGCGATTGGTCCACGAATTCCGCAGCAATCATTGGATCGGCGCGCACAAAAAACCCCCCTCGGTCAGCAACGCAAAAGACGCCGAATGGTCTTTCGTTGGCGATCGCCCCTCCTGCATTCGAACTAACCAAATGCGGAGTTCGCTGTCAATGAAATTCATGACCAAGGATCCGCAGTCCTCGACCGCCACCAGCTCGTCGCCGAAACCGCCGACGACGTCGCCGTCGGTCCGGCGGCTGCCGGACCTGACCCGGACGGCAGGGGGCACTGGAGACGCCGGCGTCGGGTGAGGCGCAGCCGGTGCTGCGGCCTATCCCAGGCTGGGTGATCGGCGCCGGGATCTCGGTGATGCTGCTGGCGGCGTTCGGCGAGGTGTGGCTGATGCTCGGCGTCGGCGGCGTGCTCGTGCCCTGGCTGAGCATCCGGCGCCAGCACTCGACCTGCTGGCCAAATACAAGGCACACGAACTGGCCGAACGCACCGCCGCGAACACACTCGCCCACCAGGAACAGGTCGCCGCCGCGACCACCCAGGCGCATCAGGAGCAGGTTGCCGCAGACGCGCGCCGACGCCGCCGTCTGCTAGCTAGGCTCGACTGCGCCTTCCCGAGCTGGCTCGAAACAGCATAGACGTGGTTCTGGAAGATCAACGTGGTAAAAGTCGCTACCACGAAGCCCGACCCGTGGTCAGCGGCGATGCCGCTGGGTGACTCTGACCTGCACTGATTGAGGTAGAGACGCGCGGCACTGATCGAACACCGTCATACAGTCCTCTGTATGACACCCGCCCTGGCTCCGCGCATTCCGCCGCGCGCCATCAACTCAACTGCAAAAAGTGAGAGCCGACGATATGCGGATACGAAATTCAAGGCTATGTAGACCTTGAATCAGTGGCGATACCACGAAATACTACGAACTCGGAAGTGACGCCTGAACCGCGATCCCGTACTTGCCCGCCAGCCAGCGCCACGGCTCGGACAGCGGCCGAAACACCTTGAAAGGCTTCTGCGACGTTGAAGGTCATGACCGGCGAGGCGCGGCCTGCTGCTGCCAGCGGCCCCCCGCCGAGCCCACCGTCGTTTGTCGGTGCGGCGGCTGCCGGAACTGACCCGGACGGCGATGTGGACCACCGCGGCCGAAGTGATCATGATGGCCGGTGGCAAGCCGGTGAGCCACCACTTCGGACTAGATGATTGATTCCGTGAAGTTGGTGTTAGTGGTCGTAGGCGATGAGTGAGCGTTTGCTGGTCACGCCGGTTTGCCAGTTGTGCCAGATGCCTGCGGA
>NZ_JBHRWK010000111.1:0-10245 GCF_042647925.1 Amycolatopsis speibonae | reverse complement strand
CGGCGCCTGGCTCATCGGAACCCTACGCGCCACCACACGAACCAGCCCAGTCCGCCACCTCTCCCTCACCCCAGCCGCCTGACCAGAGAAAACCAACAGCATCGATCAGCGGGTCGAAATCCAGCAGCGGCAACCTGGCGAGCCAGAAGTGGACCCCCTCGTTCACGGTCATCCCCTCAGTACGGTCTCCTCGATGGAATCGGAAGTGCCCGTCTCGCCGGTACGTGGGGGTCGAACGGGCGCTATGCGGCTTCCAGCGACCGGGGCGGGCTCGACGTCACGGTGATCGAAGCAGCGGCCTGGACAATGATCAGCGGCGCCGGTAGCGAGCGCGATGACAGTCTGCCGGGCCGCCGCGGACATCACCGGAGGCCGAGCCGCGTCCGCAGGCGCGCTTGAGCAATCCGGCCGGCCGGGGTCGAAGCCGACGACACACACTTCCGTACCGGCCCGGTCTTCGGCGGGTTGCACGAGGAAGACTCGATGTGCTTTTCCCGCTGTCTCTGCGATCAGGCGCGGGTCATGCCCCCCGCTCAGCAACGTGATCACTCGCGCGGGCCCCGTGGTGACGGCGCCGAGAAGCGCGCGGATCACCGCTTCTGCTTGGCCGAGCGGGGCCGTGTTGCCCGCCTGGCTGTCATCCGGAACGCCGGCAGACCACGCATCGAGCACCACGTCGACCCCGCCGAGTTCATGCACTGCCGCGGTGGTCAAAGCTTCCCCCGCTGTCGCCTTGGCGAGATCCGCGGCCAAGGTCACCATGGTTCCGCGAGTGCCCCCGGACTCGTCGACTCTCCGGGTCGCGGGCTCGGCGACGATTCCCGCCAGCAGGACCGACATCCCCGCAGCGACGAACTCGTCGGCGAACGCCGATCCCATCCCGGAGTGGCCATTGAGCACGACCACGCGCAAGGCGGGTGGCCGTGATGGCTTCCCCGTCTCCGACCGAGGTATCTCCCGGACGCGTTCGATCAACCGGACCCGCTTGTAGCCCGGCACGCGAGCGGCGACGTGCGTGGTGAGTTCGGTGAGTGACACGTCGCGGGGCACAACGACGAAGGCCTTCGGCACTTCTCCCGCGGTCGGGTCGGGCTCCCCGGTCACGAGAACATCGGCCACCTCGGGGTGTTCGAGCAGCACCGCTTCGAGTTCCGCGGGAGCGACCTGGAACCCCTTGTACTTGATCAGTGCCTTGAGCCTGCCGACGATCCGCAGAAACCCGTCCTCGTCGAGGACAGCGAGGTCACCCGTATGGAACCAGCCGTCGGGATCACGGATGGCCGGCGCCGACGCTTCGAGATATCCAGGGCTGATTTGCGGACCACTCAGAAGAAGCTCACCAGGGTGGCCAGCCTCGGCATCCTTCCCCGTGGCAGGGTCGACGAATCGCATCTCGGTACCAGGTAGGACCCGGCCGACGGTTTCCGGCTTGTCGTGGTGGTCGTCGGGCGTGAAGGCGATACATCCCGCCTCTGTCATGCCGAAGCCCTGCACGACCGGCTTGCCGAGCATCCGGACGCAGCCTTCGACCGCGATGGGCGCGAGCGGCCCACCACCTGAAACCACCAGGCGGAGCGCGGGGGTCGCCGGCACTCGCGGCAATGCCGCGATCCCGACGATCACACTGGGCACGAGGTAGGCGACCGCGACGTTCTCTTCCGCCAGCGACCGGAGCAACTCACTGAGGTCGAAGTGCGTCGGGCCGATCAGAAGGGTGCCGCCCGCCCGCAGGACCGGATTCATCGCCATCTGCATGCCGTAGATGTGTCTTAGTGGCCCGGCGCAGGTGACCACGTCGTCCGCGCCGAGGCGGTGCAGGCTCTCGATCTGGCGCAAACCGGCTGTGAGATTGCGATGAGTGACCCGAACCTTCTTGGGCCGTCCCGTCGTACCGCTGGAAGACATCAGGACAGCGGTACGATCACCGCCGGGTGCGACCGCTTCGCGCTTTTCCATGCACGCTGAAGTCGCTGTTTCCCACTCCTGGCCGATGCGCACACACCCGTGCGCCAGCAGGGGAGGCGTCGGCCACAGGGCTGTGTCCACGATCATGGCCCGTACGGAGCAGCCCGTGACATCCGCCTGCCAATCCCGTTCAGCGGCTCGTGGGTCGAGAGGAAGCACGACGCCACCCGCCGCGAGAACACCGAAGTACGAGATCACGAACTCCGCGCTGTTCTCGGTCAGGACGGCGACGACGTCATCCTGCCGGACTCCGTTGGAGTGGAGATGATCCGCCAGCGCGAAGACGGCCGCTTTCAGCGCCGCGTAGCTCCAGCGCCGTGGTTCATCGTGTGTGTAGTCGACAAGGGCAAGCCGATCGCCTGACGACACGGCTCCGAGCACGTGGCTTACCAGGTCGACGTCGGTCGTGCCGGTATCGATCGCGGAGCCTGGCATCGGAATCAAGTCCTCTCACGGCAAGCGGTCGGCGACGAACTGGTCGAGTACGTCCGCAGCTGCCCGGACGTCGGCGTCCAGCGCACGGTCTTGGGTGATCGGAGCCACCACCTGGGCCAGGGCGTCCACCAGGTCCGCGCAGGGCCATGCTGTCGGCCTGTCCTTCCTGAGGTGTGCCGCTTGCCGCAACCCCACGGCGAGGCTGCCGTGGAGCAAACGCAGATTCTGGGCCTGCTCCAACGCCGCCAACGCGGCCTGTGTCCCGAAAGGAACAACGTCCTGGTTGTGAAGGTTGGTGGCGATGCTTTGAACACTCGCCGGAACACAGGCACGTCGCATCGAGGCCACGATCGCGGTCGACACGAGCTGCACTCCTTGGACGGCGTGCTCCGCACCCGGCCGCGGCGACAACATCGGTGGTAACCCGTTGCTGCGGACGGGATCGACCAGCAGGTCCAGTTGTCGCTCGGCGAGGTTGCCCATCTGCGTGGCGACGATCGAAAGCATGTCGGTCGCGAACGCGCTGGGCTGGCCGAAGAAGTTGCCACCGTGGGCGATCAGGTTCTCGTCGGGAAAGAACAACGGGTTGTCGCTGACGCCGTTGAGGTCTCGTTCGACCACGCCGCCAGCCCAGTCCAGGGCGCACCGCGCCGCTCCCATGAGCTGGGGTACACACCGCACGCTGTAAGGCTCCTGCAGGGGGCGGTCGCCGGATGGCACACTCCCTTGCAAAAGATCACGAAGCCGCTTTCCTGCCCCTGCGGTCTCCGGATGCCCGAACGCGTCAAGCAACGAGGGTGCCAGGAACTTGCCGTCGGCACCGAGAATATCGGTGAGCAGTGCACTCAGGTGGAGCCCGGACTCGAATGAACGCCGCAACTTGGCGACTGCGAGGCCACCCGCCGCACTGGTGACCGAAGTTCCGTTGACCATCGACAGGGCGTCTCGCCCGGTGAAGGTCAACGGCTCCAAGCCAGCTTGGGCGAGAGCCGCCGAAGCGGGCATCTTGCGCCCGCCGAGACGAGCGTCGCCCACGCCACGCAGACTTTGCGCGATGTATGCGAGCGGTACCAGGTCGCCGCTCGCCCCCAACGATCCCAGTGTGGGAACGACCGGGGTGAAGTCCGTCTGCAGCACCGCGCTGAGCATTTCGAGCGCCGCTGGTGAGATGCCCGACAGCCCCCGCGACAACGACCGTATGCGAACGAGCATGGTCGCGCGGACGACTTCCGGCGGCAGCTCCGCCCCTTGCCCGGCGGTCAGATGCTGGAGGACGTTATCACACTGGTCCTCCTGGCTGTCGCGACCGTCGAAGGTCACAAGCGGTCCAAAACCAGTGGTGGCCCCGTAGACCGGACGTTCACCGGACAGGCATTCGCCGACGAACGCGTGTCCACGGCGTACGCGCTCCGCCACCTCTTCTTCGAACGAGACCTTGACCGGCTCGGCAGCAGCCTCGAGCATGTCGACGGTGAGTACCGCGCCAGCCTGGATCATCGCGCCTCCACTAGATTAACCGCCAGGAAACGGACCGATGCGGTGCGCCGGCCGAAGGGCTCGGCGACCGGTCGACGGTCCGTCGAGATCATCGCCGATGAAGCTAACCGCTTGTTCGCGGTGTTTGGGACAACGTTCCAGCATACGGAACCTCGGAAGCGAATTCCTCGTTTCTCACCGGATGTCCCAACTCGGGGCGACTAACGAAGTCTTTTCTTCGCTGGTGTCGCGTGGTTCTGTCGCCTTGCGTCCGCTGTGGATCCTCGTGGTTTCTGGCAAGACGGAGAAAAGTCGCTTGTGCCAGGGGTCTTCTCCGACCGCAGCCAGGGGCCGCGTGGGCCGTGGCTGCGTAAGGCAAGCAGGGTCACGCGACACCAGGTCAGGGCCGATCGGCCCTGACCTGGTGTCGCGTGTGGCTCCGGATCGCGGTGGTCCGATATGCAGTCTCGCGCTGCATCACGCTACTGGGCTGCGGCTGGTTGTCAACGTCGACGCCTCGCCGCAGGTCGTAAGGTCAAATCTTCTACCCGGACAGACACCGTCAAAGTGGACTGTGCTCCTCTCGTGAGAACGCTGACCTACGCTGAGCGAGCGACAGACAGACATACCGATCCAAACAGAAGCGGATCACTATGAACCCGCCAACAGCGACCGCAGCAGATGTGTCCCGGATCGCTTCGTCGACCGGGCATACCGCCGTGGACAAAGCGATGCTCGTTCTCAGCGCGCTGATCACCAGCGATGTGGCGCTCAGTCTCACTCAGCTGAGCCAGCGCACTCGCCTGGCGAAGGCCACAGTCCACAGGGTTCTCACTGTGCTGCAGTCGCACAACATGATCGTCCGGAAACGCGCGGAATATGCCCCCGGTTATTTGATCACGCAACACGAGAACCTGGCAGGGAACAACTTCCTGGCAGCGCTCGGAGTTCGTTCCACGCCTTATCTCCTTGAACTATACGAAACGACCGGACATACCGCGAGCATCAGTGTCCTGTACGGTGATGCCGTTCATCACGTCAATCAGATCTTCGGGCATCGGACGCCGAGGTTTGCCCGGCTGATCCCGGCAGGCGCCGGTTCACCCATTGCCGCGATCGAGCAGGTGTTGCATGCCTACCGGGCAACGCCGGTCGACGAGCACCTGAGTACCGCGGCCGCCGACGAATTGTCCGAGATCCGGCGGGTCGGACTTGCTCGGGTCGACATTCCCTCATGCGGTATCACCGGCATCGCGGTGCCGCTGAGCGGGCTGGCGCATCCAGTAGCGCTCGCTTTGACCGGTCGCCAGGACCAGATGAACATCGCGGTCGCGGCCAGGGCGCTCCGGCAAAGCGCGTTCCTGCTCGGCAGGGCGTTGAAGCAGGATCACTGTGCGAGCCTGTCCGCTGCCGCGAACGATCGGTGACGTGCTCGCCGGACCGATAGCGACCGAAACCACGTGTCGCCAGAACCGGTTCCATGATTTGGCTCCTGGAGCGCGGGGGCGTCTGACGGGCCGTGGCGACGCAGGTGAGGGCCAACGGAACATTGCAATTCCATAGGCCGATTCGAATCGGAACGTCCTGTGTCGGCATGTCTCAAAGTCCCCGTGAACAGACGGGTATTCCGGCCTCCAGTGTGCTGTGAACCGGGTCTGCCGAGCCGAGAGGTTCCATGCGCTGGAACATCGCCTTGCGTGGGACGGAGCGGCGACAGACGATAACCGTCGATCAAACGGGAGTCGATCGCCGCGGGGCACTACGCGATGAGAGACGGCTTCCTGTTCTTCCGAGTGGTGATAACCAGCGTTGGTACCCGGTAGGACGAAGGAGCGCTGCTCGGAAGAAGATGGCAACGATATGAGAGATACGGACACATCGTCGTTCCTTCGTTTTCCGATGCGGCCACAACGACAACGCCCGGGATCGAACTTGCGTGGTTGAAGCTTCCCCAGCCGGACATTCCATTCGATGGATGCACCGAATGTACGGCCTCTGCCTCGGAAGCAGACCCGCTGCTGGTCACCGGGGATTCACAGTCCGCGGTCCTGGCAGCCACTCGCGACCACGCTGAGGCGTGGGGTCGCTGGGTACTCGGTCACCACTTGGCCTTCTGCACTTGGCGGTCGCTCCGAGACTGCCTCTCAGCGGCCGTGAACGCGCGCGAGTCTGGCAGGCTGGATGTCGCTGATCTGTATGTGTCGATGAGCGGTGAGCTCTTCGACACATACTCCGCATTGCTGCTCTATGGCGGGAGCCTTTCCCCGGAAATCTATCAAGGTTTGGTGCGTCCGCGTATGATGGCGGCGCATACGGCGTTCAGCGGTCTGTGGTCGCGTGACTACTCCGCGGTCCACGCTCAGACCAAGAAGCTCGAGTCGAGCTTCGGGCTAGGTGTGGAGCTGAAAAACAGCATCAAATTCAACAGGCTCGTGCACATGTCGCTGGCCAATCGGCTGGTCCCGGACGGGCCCTCATTGCGCAGACAGGCGGGCTATGTCAATACTGTGGCAACTCGAGACGAAGAAGATATTCTGGACGAATTCTTCCGTACTCGGCGTATGAGAATCTGTCGCCACGAGTTCACCCGCCAGCTGCGGGGTCGCAACGAACTCGTACTGGCTGATCTGGCCGAAAGTCCCATTACGGTGAGCTACGGGCGCGCAAGTGTGGATCGGTTCCAGGGCGCGATCGGTAGTCGGCTCGAGCGTTTTGCGGTCATCGCCGGCAAGGTGGCGCGAACTGCCTGACTCCGAGCATTGCCGAGCGAGCGACGAGGCACCGTCTCCACCCGGTCACCACTTGCTCGCCGGGACAAGGAGCGTGCTGTTCGGGACCGGCAAGTCATGACCGAAAGGTGCGGTGGTACTTCAGGTTTCGCCTTATGCCCTTCGTCTAGGTTCGCACCGATGACGCCTTCTCCTTCGGCGCATGGTCGAGCGCGGAGACCAGGAAACGTGAGACACTACGCAACTTCTCGCGAGTCTCCTCTAGCTCCCTTTCGGGAGTGGACTGTGCGACGATGCCCGCTCCAGCGCGCAGCCAGGTCCGGCCGCCCCGGCGGAATACGCTGCGAAGTACCAGTGCCGCGTCGAGCGAGCCGTCGGCATCGGCCGTGAGCACCGCGCCGCTGTAGAGCCCTCGCGGCTCGGCTTCCAGTAGGCTGATCATCTCGCACGATCGTGCTTTCGGGATCCCGGAGGCCGTGATCGCCGGGAACAGAATGGCGAGTGCGTCCCATGCGGTGCTGCTAGGTGCCAGGTCACCGACGACATCAGAACCGAGGTGCTGGACACTGCCGCGTTCGCGGGTCGACATGAAGTCCGCTACCACGACTGTACCCGGAATGCAGATCGCCATCATCTCCGCGGTCGCGAGCCGGACGGAAATGGCGTGCTCGAATACTTCCTTAGGGTCACTGTAAAGTTCTTCGCGTCGTGCGGCATCAAGTACCACATCGCCGTCGAATGCTCTGGTACCGGCCAGCGGCTGAGTGGAAACGCGGCCG
Organism: Amycolatopsis speibonae; assembly: GCF_042647925.1. Lineage (NCBI taxonomy): Bacteria > Bacillati > Actinomycetota > Actinomycetes > Pseudonocardiales > Pseudonocardiaceae > Amycolatopsis > Amycolatopsis speibonae. The sequence goes on along the minus strand of NZ_JBHRWK010000111.1, from coordinate 2,861 downwards.
GTCGTGGAAACCCGCGTGACGATTTCCGGGCTGAACCCGGCTGCTTCCCAGCCGGCGAGTCGCAGCAGGTACGACCTTGCCGGATTGTTGCACCGTCATCCTGTGCGGTAGGTGCCGGCGAGGTCGAGTTCGCCGTCGACCGGGACCACCCGGGAGAGGATCACTTTTTCCAGTTCGCCCGCACGGATTCGCTCCACGGCGGTCGCGACCGCAGCACGATAGGGAGCGCTGCCGTCGTCGAGGTCGACCGTGATCCGCTGCTCGTTCGGTGGCTCGTCGAACACGGCTTCGGACAACCTGCGCATCAGTTCGTCCACTTCGGAAGCACTACCGGCCCGAAGGAGGGCGCTCGTGCCGTCGAGTCGAATCTCGGCGCAGGGAATCATCAAGTGACCCAGCACGCCGTCAGGGGTCCCCGTGTTGTGGAGCACGTGGGACAGTTCGAAGGCGGCCCAGCCGTAGGCACGCCACTCTTCGACGCCCGCCGCGGCCAATGCTTCTGTTACCATCGCGAGCGGCGGCCCAGTGAACTCCTGTCGCTGTCCTGAGCGGATCAGTGTGGCGCCGGTTGCGCGGATCTCGACGGACGCCAGTTCTCCTGCGGCCCAGGAAGCCTTTTCATTGCTCTCGTAGACGACCTGCGAACCCGACCAGTCACGGGCCAATGCGGCCACTGTGGCGACAACGTCCACCGCGAGAGGGATGCGTCGTTCAACATAGCGGTATTGCGACGACATTGAATCTCCTTGCTGATGCACGACGAGATGGGACGCTGTCTTGTTGAGGCTGGTCGCCGATGATCAATAACTTTGTGAACGGCGGCTGGGTTGTCAACCGGCCGAGTGGGCCGATCGGCGAACTAAGCACGAATTTCCTTTCCATACTGTCTGTTGGGGCAGTGGTAGAACTGTGGGTGTGGACAAGGAATGGGCGCGGTCGGCGCGTGGGCGGGTGCAGTTGCTGACGTGCAGGGGAGCGTGAGGTGCTGGCGCAGGTGGTTCAGGGGTTGTGGGTGACGCGGAGATCGCTCGGACGTTGTTTGTCTGTGAGGGTGCGGTCAAGGCGCATGTGAGTCACATGCTGACGAAGCTTGGCTGTGTGAATCGTGTTCAGTCCGCCATCATCGCGCATGACTCCGGCCTCTTCCCGTCCCCGCCGGAGAACGGTGGTGCGGACGTCGGTCTATCGGACTGTGCGTCCGAGGATTCGTCTTGACGTCACGCAGTCGAGGTCACCGGCCGATCTACCCGATTCCTCGAAAGGCGCTTTCTTCTACTGATTTCGCCTGAAAGTCTCTTGGGAGACCGGTCCGTGGGGTGGCCGGAACCGCCCAGTGGGGCCTGTATACGGGATGTCGGAAGAATATGTGCTTGGCTGTTTTCGCCTCGGAAGGGGTGAAGTGGACCAACGATCTTGAGCACTGAACTTGGGCCACGAAGCCGCCTGTCGAGGGGTGCATGCCCTTGCTGCGAGAGTTGGAGGGGCGTGATCCGGCATTTCCCCGGATGGCCCGAGCAGCGCATCCTCTGCCGACGCAAGGGGGGCGGCGGTACGCCGGTGCCGGTGCGGTGGCGGTGGCGGTGGGCTTCGGCGATCGCCGAAGCCCACGCTTCCCGGGGGCATGGGACGGGCTTTGCCAAGAGAGAGAAAGAAGAAGCCACTACCACCTGTGCTGTGGGGAACCCAATGCACGTACAGAACCTCGTGCGCGATCGTCGCTCGTCGACGTCCGTTCACTGGTCCGGCACGCCCGCCGACCCCGCGCGCGTGATTCATGCGCCAAGGCTCAGCGTCTTCGACGCCATGCACGGCGCTCTCTCCTGTGTCGGTCATCTGGTCATGACGAAGCCGCCGTGGTGCAGGACGTTGCCGGCCAGCACGCCGAATGCCCAGAAGCCGGTGTCGTCGAGGTAGGCGATGCGGTCGCCACGGGTCCAGTAGGCGCCGACCCAGGCATCGACGCGTCCGCTGCGGGTCTCGGTGCAGCGGCCATTGGGGAGCAGGTGCTGTTCGACCGGCTGGGATTGGTCGATCCACGCGCCGACCCAGGCGTCCGGGTCGGTCACCGTGGTGGGGGTGTTGGGCTTGCCGTTCCAGGCGAGGATCTCCCCGTCGAGGACAAGGGCGAGGAGGTCGGCGGGCGGATCATCAGCGAGCCGCGCACCTGCGATTCGGTGACTCGGCTGCGGGTGACGGCGAAGGTCGCCGGGTTCCCGGGCGCGAGGTCATAGGTGTCGCGCGCCCGGGTGGGGCGGGCGCGCAGGGCGCTGTCAACCAGCAGCGGCACGATGGAGGCGCCGCTGGCATCGATCGTGCGAGCATCGCCGGGCCGCTCGTGGGGTTCGGCGGCGCCCGCGTGGGTGATAGTGCGGCCGTCTGTCCAGATGTCGCCGTGCACCGTGCGCGTCGGGGTGAGGTGCACGGTGGCGTCGGTCAACACGAGCGGCCCGGTGTGCTCGGCGGTCATGATCGGTATCCCAAGGTCGTTTTTGTGGGTCAGCGGCGCGGGGCGGTGACCGGGGCAAGCCGGTCGTCGTCGTTGACCGGGCGGCGGGATGCGCGTCGGTGGTCGACGATCTGGCGCCACTGGTCGCCGTAGACCAGGCCGATCATGTCCTCGCCGGTCATGACGTCGTGGGGGAAGCCGAGTTGCGGGGCGCTGATCTGTTCCAGCCGTTCCAGCGTGTCGGCGCCCGCGCGGCATCCGACCGGGTGTTGGCCGAGAAGGTCGAGCAGGTGCACGAGGACAACTACCGTGTCTAGTACTACAGCGGCAGTGAGGGATGTTTGTTGCGTTGTCGCTGGTAGTGGCTGTGGCGGGCGCGGGTTTGGTGGCGTCGTCGCCAGAGTGACCAGTGATC
>NZ_JBHRWK010000110.1:0-13059 GCF_042647925.1 Amycolatopsis speibonae | reverse complement strand
GAACTTCGCCGCCAGTACCGCCTCGACATCCTCCACCGAACCCATAACACAAGCATGACAGCCGAAATCAAAATATACGGTTTATTTATCGGCGCGCCCTGAACTTCCGGAATCTTCCCCGCTCGGCTGTCGGCCGGGGTGTCCTCGCGACGATGGAGGAATTGGGACGCTGAACGTCCCGGTTCCTCCATCGTCAACCCGGCGCTCTCCTGAATCACCATCGTCGCGCAGGCCAGGTGTAGCTAGTTCCGCGTTCCTTCGGGCTTCGGGATCGGGACGCACGGAAACTTGCGGTCGTTGTAGCGCTCGGTCTTGCTGGGACCGCACAGTTCCATGTCCCCTTGGATGTCCGCGTCGTCCGCGACGCTAAATCCGACGACGCCGATGACGGTGTCGCCGGCGGCGATGTCCGTCCGCGCGTAACTCGTGGCGATCCACAGCTTGGTACGCCACGTGTTGTCCGGGACTTCCTTTTCGAGGCCGGTGGCCGGACTCGCCTTGACGTAGCAGAGACCGGGATTCTCAAGCTCGTTGCAGGTTCCCCGTCCGATGGTGATTTTGGCTTCGAGGAAGTCGAGCCTTGCCCCCTGCACGCCACGGTCGGCCAGTTCGCCGGTCACGGCGAGGTAGACGGCGAGGTAGTGCTCGCCCGGACGGGCCGACTTCCCGGCCAGTTCCGGAGCCCAGACCACGTCGACGGGTTTCACCTGGATTCCCACCGGCGCGCCCGGCTCCACGGTGCCGAGGGCCTTTCCGGGGAAGTCGGCGAATCGCGTGTATTTCGGGCCGGACTCACTTGTGGCCGAACTTCCGGGCGCCCAGTCGCCGGTACTCGGCGAGGCGTTGTCACCGCCGCTTCCGGAACAGGCGCTGACCAGGACAGCGAGGCTCACGACAAGTGCGCCCAGCAGGCGTTGCGACATGGGATTCCTCCGTCGGAAACGTTCGCGGGTCAGCTTCGGGCGCCTTCCGGCTTCGGGATCGGGACACAGGGGAACTTGCCGGTGTCGACCGAGTCCTCTTTGGTCGGCCCGCACAGCTGGAGCCCCTCCGCGCTCTCGCCGTCCGTCATGCTGAATCCGACGACGCCGATCGCGGTCTTGCCCCGGTCGATATCCCTGCCCAGCAGGGAATCCGCCTGCCATTTCTCGTCTCGCCACGTGTTGTCGGCGATCTCGTCCTTGAGGTCGCTCGCCGGGTACGCCTCCTTGAAGCAGTACTGGGGGACGTCGTCCGGCGAGTACGGGTCGCACTTCTTCCCGCCCGGGTTGTCGTAGCGGACCTGCAGATACTTGATCTTGGCCTTTTGCACGCCACGATCGGCGAGCTCGCCGGTCACAGCCACGTACACCGCGAGATAGTGGCTTCCCCCCTTGGCCGACACACCGGCCAGCTCGGGAGCCCAGACCGCGTCGACGGGCTTCACCTGGATCCCCAGCTTCAGACCCGGTTCCGTGGTGGCGAGGGCCTGGCCGGGGAAATCGGCGAACTGGGTGTACTTCGGCCCGGACTGCGCCGAGGCCGGGGCACCGGAGGCCGGATCATCGCTGTCCTTCGCCGGGTTGCCGCCACCGCCGGAACACGCGGTGACCAGCAAGGCGGTGCCCGCGACAAGCGCGGGCAGGAGCCGATTCGACATGGGACGCCCTTCCTAGAAGTACTGTGACATTTCAATGTCGACTGTCACTATGCACTACGACGCGGCGGGGCGCAGCGAGGTTCCGTAGTTCGGGGCGGCGATCATCGAGCCCGGTGGAGCCGCCGTCGTTCAGGTGCCGCAAGGATGATTGTTCGGCACACCGGGTGCCAGCGCCGCCCATTCCTCGTCGGTGATCGAAGTTCCCGCCGTGTCACAGATCCGCGTGACGGCGGTCGTCACGTCGGTGACGAGCACCGCGGCCAGATGGTCGGCGCTGCCGACGACGATCGATGTTCCCGCAGAGGTGAAGGCGAGCGAATAGATGTCGCCGCTCGCCGCCGGGGCCGCCGACAGGACGGGACTCCGTGGGTCGGTGATCGTCCACAGCCACACCAGATGGTCCTTGCCGCCTGCCGCGAGCACCTGGCCGTCCGGACTGATCGCCGTGGTGATGACGGGTCCACCCGGGCCGGTCAGCGGCGAGCCGATCGCGGCCGGGGCCCGGGGATCGGAGACATCCCACAAGCGGATCGTCTTGTCCGCGCTCGCCGTGACGAGCAGATCGCCGACCGGACTGAACGACACGCTGTAGGCGTAGTTGGTGTGCGCGTTGATCACGCTGAGCACCTGCGGTTTCGCGGGATCGCGGATATCCCAGAGCCACACGGATTTGTCGACACTCGCCCCGGCGACGACCGTCCCGTCCCGGTTGAAGGCGAGGCCGTAGACGGCGGCCGTCGGGCCGGTGAGCACCCCGACGGGCCCGCTCGTTCCCGGGCCTCGCAGATCGAACAACCGGATGCGCTGATCGTCGCCGCCCACGGCCAGCATCGTCCCGTCTTCGCGGAAAGCCACGATCTGGGGAACTCCGCCGGTAGGTGGAGACGGGGTACCGACAAGCCTGGGCGTCCGGGCGTCACGCACGTCCCACAGTTCCACCGTGCCGTCGGCTCGACCGGCCGCCGCGAACGCCCCGTCCGCCGAAAGGCTGGACGCGCCGGCGAGGACTCCCGCGGTGCTTTTCGCGGTCACCCGGCCGATCGGCTGGAGCGTGCCGAGGCCGGGCGTCTCGGCGAGGTGCATCGTGCCGTCCGCCCCGCTGGAGCCCGCGAGAACCCTGTTGCCGCCCACCGCGACGGAGAAAACGCCTTCGCCGGAGAGCGACAGCGCGGGCCCGGGAATCCGCCACACGCGGACGACGCCGTCACCGGCCGTCGTGATGAGGCTGCGGCCGCCGTCCGCGAACCGCAGTGCGGTGACGGGGCCCGGATGAGGCAGCGAGGCCTGGACGACACCGCCGGCGACATCCCAGAGACGGACGATGTTGTCGGAGTTGCCGACGGCGATGACGTGTCCGTCCGGGCTGAATTCGGCCGCGTTGATCCAGCTCGCGCCGCCGGTCAGGGTCTTCACCGGGCTGCCGTCGCCGGTGCGCCACAGATAGACCGACTGGTCGGAGTTCCCGGCGGCGACCGTCGCGCCGTCCGGGCTGAACGCGACCGAACGATAGGTGCGGGTGGCGGGTCCGCCGAGCCGGGTAGCTGGGCCGCCGGACGCGGGCCAGCTGAGCACGACTCCCCCACTGCCGGCGGCGACGAGCCTGCTCCCGTCCGGGCTGAACCGGACGGCCTGCACTTCGGTGCCCGCTTCGAGAGACGTGCGAAGGGTTCCGTCTGCCGCGTGCAGACGCACCTGGCGATCGGTCGTCCCCACCGCGAGCGTCGCGCCGTCGGGACTGTAGGCCAGTCCGTGGATCGGCGAGGCGGGGCCGGGCAACGGCGGCAATTCGACGAGGCGGGTGTCGTCCGAGATGGCCCACCGGTGCACGACGCCCGCCAGCCCGCCCGCCACCAGGGTGCGGCCGCCGGGGTCGACGGCGAGCGCGTACAACTCCCCCGCCGGCGCCGTGACAGGTTGGGGCAGCGGCTGGTATCGATTCCGGGAATCACGGCGCCACAACCAGATCCGGCCGTCGGTCCCGGTCGCCACGATGATTTCCCCGTCGCGCACGGTCGCCACGGCCTGCACCACCCCGGCGGGCCCGAGAAGCCTGGTGACAGAAGGCATCCGAGTGGTGCCGAGAACGGCGGACCGCGCTTCGGTGGTGGGGGCGGCACGGTAGGCGGCCACCGCCAGTTGCCCGGCGAGGGACGGATCCGAAGGCAGGAGCGTGGAAGACCGCAGGGCGAGCAGCCGCGACACGGCGAGGTCCCGCTGGGTCGCGGCCTGCCCGCGCTGCCGGGTCGCGTCGATGCCGAGTACCGCCGCGACAAGGGTCAGGACGGCGAGAAACGCTGTCAGCCAACGAAGTCTCAGCACACCGCGGCGTCGTCTCCGCCGTTCTTCCTCCGCCTGTCTTTCGCTGTCGTCCACGAATTCGCGTTCTTCGTTGCTCAGCGAGAACCGTGCCTCGCCACGCAGGGCGAGCACCTGCGCGAGAGGCACCCCGCGCAGGGTCAGCGCGGGATCGTGCCCGCTGCTTTCCCACTGCCGGGCCGCCACGGTCAGCCGGCGGTGCGCGAGCAGACCGGCCCGGTCCTCGTCGAGCCAGGACTGCAACCGCGGCCACGCGGAGATCAGCGCCTCGTGGGTGATCTCCACGGTATCGAGATCCGCCGTGATCAATCTCTGCTCGACGAACAGACCCAGCACGAGGGCGAGGTCGCTTTCCTCGACGTCGCCCAGGAATTCGTCGATCCCGACCCGGCGCCGGGTGTCGGCGACACCGTCACCGATGTGCACCAGCCGCAGGAAGACCGTCTTGACCAAGGCCTGCTGTTCGGGATCGAGCGCCTGATAGGCCTGCTCGGCGGTGGCGGCCACCGCTCCTTCGATCCCGCCGACCGCGACGTAGTCGGCGATCTTCAAAGTATGGCGGGAATCGTGCCGCCAGGTCTGCATCAAGGCGTGCGACAACAAGGGCAGCGCGCCGATTTCGTGGGCGGCGTTCCCGTTCCGGTGTCGCAGGGCCGGGGTGAGTTCGCGCAGGAGCAGGTCGACCAAGCCGGTCTCGATCGCCACGCCCGCCTTGTGCGCCGGACCGGTCACGGCTTGGACGACGTCGTCACGGCTCATCGGGGTCACCAGATGCTGCCCTTTTCGCAAGACGTCGAACATCCGGCGATAGCGCAGAGCGCGGGCGAAGAAGTCCGCGCGCAAACCCAGTACGACCACCAATCCGGGCGCGGGCAGCCCGGTCACCCAGTCGATGTAGTCCTGCCGATCGGCTTCCTCACCCTGTCCGCTGAACAGCTCCTCGAAGTGGTCGACGATGACCAGCAGCGGCCGGTCCGGCGGCGGCTCGGGCCGCTCCTGGGCCGGGCTGGTCCGCAGGATCGACCAGTCCTTGCGCAGGTTCGGGATCAGTCCCGCCCGCAGCAGCGAGGACTTCCCGGACCCGGACGCGCCGACGACGGTCACGATGCCGCCTTCGGCACCCGCGTTCTCGACCTGCGCCGTGAGGCTCCGGACCTGGTCGCTCCGGCCGAAGAACCATTCGGCGTCGCCGGGTTCGAAGGTCGCCAATCCCCGGTAGGGAGAAGCGGGATCCGCCCGCGTACGACCGGTGTGCCGCAGGCGGGTCAGCACCTCCCGCCAGAGCCGCACCTCGTCGTCGCCGACGACCCCGCACGCGGCGAGGATCTTCGGCAGCACCTGCGGCTGGCTCAGCGGAGGAAGATGCCGTCCGCTGAAGTACCCGCCGACGGTGCTGAACGGCAGATCGGCGTCTTTCGCCACCTGTCGGACACTGCGTCCCGCGCGTTCCCGCAGCCGCGTCAGCTCGCGGGCGAAGTCGCCGCGGGTCTGGACCGGAGCGAGACCTTCACCGTTCGGTTGCACATCCGACCCCCGCGTAATCGCCGTCGTTCCGGGCGGAAAAGTCTTTCCGGCGCCTGCGACCCGGGGCAACAGCCGGTCGGCCTGTTCGGGCTGGCAGATGGGTGAACCTCGCGGCGGATGACGCCTGAGCAGGGCGTACTGACTTGTACGGGCTTGGCGCGAACCGTCGCCGTCACGGGGCGGAGGGAGCTTTCCTTGGCTCATCCACTCGATGACCCACTGCCCGGAGGTAGCCATGTCCGAAGCTCTCGTCCTGCTGATCGGAGGACGCAGCACCGAGCACGACGCGTCCCTGCAGAGTTACCGGCACGTCGTCACCGAGGTTCTCGGCGCGCCGGATCGCTTCACCCTGACCGCCGTCGTCCATGTGGACCGGGACGACGGCGCCCGCGTCCTGACCGGGCCGCGCTGGCCGGTCGACGAGGCCGACATCGTGGCGTGGCCGACCGTGCCGGTCATCGCGGCCGCCGAGTTCCTGCGCGCCACCGACGCCTTCGTGTTCTCGCTGCTGCACGGCACCGAAGGGGAGGACGGCTGCTGGCAGGGCGTGGCCGAGGTCTTCGACATCCGCGGCAGCTTCGGTTCCGTGCTCGGCGCCGCGCTGGGCATGGACAAGTACCTGCAGGCCGCGGTCGCCCGCACGACCGTACCGGGCCTGCTGACGCCGCGGACCGAGATCATCCGCCGCTCCGAGGTCGCCGACGGCGTCGATCGCGCCCTGGCCTCGTTCACGGAGGCGGACGTCGTGGTGAAGCCCAACCGGATGGGCGCCTCCCTGCTCACCGAGCACCTCGTCGACTGGGACGTCGCCGATCTGTCCAAGGCGGTCTCGTCCGTTCACGAGTTCGACCCGGACGCCCTCGTCCAGCAGTTCATCTCCGGTACGGAAGTGAGCTGCGGGGTCGTGGTGGAGAACGGGGAACCGGTGGCACTCCCGGTCCTGGCGATCAACACCACCGGAGGTTTCTTCGGCCACACGCAGAAGCATCGGCACGGACTCGCGGAAATAGCCCGTGACACTTCGTCTGCAGCCAAAGAAATCCAGCGGATCTCGGTGCGGCTTTTCGACCAGCTGAGGATTTCCGGCTGGGGCAGATTCGACTTCATCCTGGCCGACGGCAGACCGCACTTCCTCGAAGTCAACACGATCCCCGGACTGATGAGCGGCAGCCTGTTCCCCCGGATGCTCAGGGAAAGCGGCCGGACCGTCGTCGGGCTCATCGAATCGTGCGTGCGCGCCGCCGACGCGAGCGGGCCTGCCGTCAAACGCCTCGACTACGTGATCGAGCACTGAGCCATGACTTCTCTCCTTTCACTCGGCCTGGTCGAGACCCCCGTCCGCGAACTGCCCGGGCACGGCTGGCGAAGACTCGCTGTCAAGGACGAGACCCTGCAGACCTCCGGGGCGTTCAAGTTCCGCGGGGTGGCGAGAAAGATCTCCACACTGCCCCCGGGAACACCGCTGACCACGGCGTCCACCGGTAACCACGGCGCGGCCTTGGCGATCGCCGGCCATCGGCTCGGCAACCCCGTCCGGGTGTTCGTACCGGCGAGCACACCCCGGATCAAACTGGCACGCATCGTCGACCACGGAGCGGAGGTCCACCTCGAACCCGGTCAGTACGACGACGCCGAAGCCGCGGCCAGGACGTATGCCCGCCGAAGCGGCGCGTATTACGTGCCCAGCTTCGACGATCCCGAAATCATCAAGGGGCATCAGACCATGTTCGCCGAAGCCGAGCGGCAGAACGGCCGCCCGGACGTCGTGTTCGTCCCGGTCGGCGGAGGCGGCCTCGCCTCCGCGGCACTCACCGCGTGGCCCGGCACCGAGGTCGTCGGGGTCGAGCACGCGAGCGCCCCCGCGATGCGCGAGTCGCTGCGCCGCGGATCACCGTGGCTGGCGTCGCCTGGGCCGAGCCCTGCCGAAGGGTTGCTCGTGCGCCGGATCGGCGCTCTCCCGCTCCGGATCTGCCAGGCGGCGGACCTCCGGGTGGAACTCGTCACCGATGACGAGATCGCCGACGCCATCCGCGTACTCCACGCGGAGGCAGGCATCCGCGCCGAGTTCGCGGGCGCCGCCGCGTTGGCGGTGGCGCTGAGACGTGCCGATCCCGGCCGGAAGGCGCTTTGCGTGGTGTCGGGCGGCAACATCGACGACGACCTGTGGCGCCAAGTCGTCCGGAGACCCGATGCCGGGCAAGCGCAGGGGCTACGCCCAGGTCAGTGATCCGTTCTCGCGGATCGTCGGATCTCCTGGCCGCGCCGGGGTTTCGGGTGCGGCGTAGTGGTGTTCGAGGCGCTGGGCGGTGTCGGCGAGCATCGCGCCGACACAGGTCCAGGCGGTGCGGCAGGAACCCGCCTCGGCCATCCAGTCCATCACCCGGCCCTGTTCGGCACCGGGGCGCAGGTCGACGGCGAGGACGGCGCCGTCGACGGCACGGCAAACGGGGATCAGGGCGGTGCAGAACCCGATGGTGGCTTCACCGGCGGACCGCAGGTGAAGCCCGCCGGGGCGGCAGCAGTCCTCGTCCGGTCGGGCGCTCAGGCTCGCCCATTCCTCCTGGACCCGCGTCACTCCCAGCGGCATGTACACCCCTGGGACGGTGAAGGCGGTGCGGTAGCCGAACTCGTCGTCGACCCCGTTCATCAGCCCCCACCACGCCAGCAGATCGTCCGGGAGCGGCTGCCCCACCACGTGCTGGACGGCGCGGACGTCCTCGGCTCGAGCCGGACGTTGAAGGGTGGCCGCGGTGACCGGTGAATGCGTGCACAACCAGGCCGTGATCCGCCGCCACGTCGCATCGACGCTGCAGTTCACCGCCACAGTGTGACACGCATTACTTGCTTGTAACCACCTTTTGGCCCGGAGCGAGCAGGTATCCGTCGAACCACCGCAGGATCCGCGCGAGAAGATCGATCTGCGCGGGGTACGCCCGGACGCCGTGGCCTTCTTCCGGGTAGGTCACCAGCGCCGAGGGCACACCGTGGGCACGCAGGGCCTGGTGGAACTCCCGGGCCTGCCCCGGAGGCGTGGCGCGGTCGAGCGCGCCCGCGACGTTCAGGCACGGGGTGCGAGCCTTGCTCGCGTGCAGGACCGGGCTGCGCGTGTGCACCCGGTTCCCCGGGGTTTCCGGGTCGGCGTCGAGGTACTGGGCGCCCCAAGACCCGGTGTTGCTCGTGAAGCTCTGGCTGTACCAGTCGGTGATCGGCGAGATCGGGACAGCGGCGGCGAAGCGGCGGTCCTGGGTGACCAGCCAGGCCGACATGAACCCGCCTTAGCTGCGTCCGATCAGGCCGATCCGGTCCTTGTCGGCGATGCCGCGTCCGACCAGCGCGTCGATGCCGGACAGGTAATCGTGGGTGTCGGCGCCGCCCATGTCGCCGACCACGCGGGCGGCGAACTCCTGGCCCCTGCCGCTGCTGCCGCGCGGGTTGGGATTCAGCACGGCGTAGCCCTGCGCCACCAGGAGCGGGACCCAGGCGTAGCGCATCGACCAGCAGTTCTGGAACGCCCAGATGGGTCCGCCGTGGATGTTGACCACCAGCGGGAACGGCCCCTCCCCCGCCGGGCGGCACAGGATTCCGTCGATGTCGAGGCCGTCGGGTGCGGTCCAGGTGACCACCTCGGCCTTGCCCGCGACGGAGAGGAGGTAGTCGGTCCCCGGGTGGGCGGTCGAGGCGAGTACTTCGTCGCCGCGTTCCCCGGTGAGCACGAGCTGGGGCGGCAAGGCGTAGGAGTCCTGCACGGTCAGTACCCGGCCGTCCGCGGTGAACGCGCCGGCGGGGTAGAAGGTGCCGCCGCTACAGGACAACTCCGTGGCGAGCACCTCCCGGACCGCGCCGTCCGGCACGTCGGCGATCCCGGCGACCGAGCCGAACCGACGCTGCCCGAGGTAGCCAAGCCGGTCCGCGTCGAGCCATTCGACCTGGGTGACGTCGGTGCCCGCGGTGTCGATCCGCCGCGCCGCGCCGGTGGCCGGATCGACCAGCAGCAGATCACCGGCGACCACCCCGCGGTCGCTGCACACGGCTTCGACCACCGCGACCCGCGTCCCGTCCGGCGAACCGGCGGGCAGAGCCAGCTGCACGGGGCTGTCCAGCAGCTTGCGCACCTCGCCGCCGAAGTCGAGCAGGCTCAGCCGCGCGGTGAACCACGCGTCCTCCCCCGGCTCGCCGGACGAGATCGCGACCACCCGATCCGGCCCGCACCAGCCGGCTTCCCAGCAGTTGAGGCCTTCCGGGGACAACCGGATCAAGGTGTCGGTGGCCGGGGTACAGACCCACAGGCTGCGCCAGGCGGAGCCGTCGGCGTCGTCGGAGTCGTCCTCGACCTCCGGGAACCACGACGGCCGTTCCGTCTCCCGGCGGCGGTTCGAACCCGAGCCCTGGCCACCGGAAAGGTCCGCGCCGAACCCGGCGACCCCGAGCAGGACCCGGCGGCCGTCGGGTGACCAGTGGGCGTACTCCACGGTGCCAGGAACCTCCGGCGCGGGCACCGCCTCACCGAGCCCGCCGTCGCGGAGCAGATGCAGCTGGAACACCCCGGCCTCGCGGCGATCGGCGAGGAAGGCGAGGGTGCCGCCGTCCGGGGAGAACCGCGCCCATCGCGCCGATCCCCGCCCTGCCGACACCGCGCGGAGCTCCCCGTCCACCGCGGTGTACACGGCTGTCCTGGGCAGTCCGGTGAGTTCGTCGAGGACCGCGCCGGTCACCACCGCGCGCCCGCCGTCGCGGGTCACGTGCGGCTCCAGGAGCGCGTGCGGACGACCGAACGCCGGTTCGTGCAGGGCACGCAGGTGTTCGGCGACCTCGCGGTAGGCGGCCGTGTTCTCCAGGTCTTCCATGTTCTTCGTCCTCTCCTGCCTCTGTGTCAGGTCGCGCGCAGGACGGCCGCGCCGTTCACCCTGTCCGCGGCCAGGTCGGTGAGCGCGCGGTCGGCCTGGTCGAGCGGATACGGCGTCGTGCTCACCGAGAGGTGATGGTCTCCGGCGAAGCGCAGGAATTCCCGCGCTTCGGCGCGCGTGTTCGCCGTGACACTGCGGATCTGCCTCTCCTGGAACAGATGCCGTTGATAGTTCAGCGAGGGGACGTCCGACAGATGGATTCCCGCGATCGCCAGTGTCCCGCCGCGGTCGAGCGCCGCGAGCGCGGGTGGCACCAGCTCACCGACGGGCGCGAACAGGATCGCCGAGTCCAAAGGCTCCGGCGGCGGCTCCACGGCTCCGGCAGCCGTGGCCGCGCCGAGGCTCAACGCGAGCTCGCGCGCTTCCGCGCTGCGGGTCATCACGTGCACGGTGACACCGCGGGCGATCGCCACCTGGGCGGTCAGATGCGCGCTCCCGCCGAATCCGTAGATACCCAGCCGCCCGCCTTCGGGGACGGCGGCCCGTTCCAGCGAGTGGTAGCCGATCAGGCCGGCGCACAGGAGCGGGGCGAGCTCGTCGTCCGTGTAGCCCGCGGGCAGCGCGAGCGCGTAGGCCGCCGGGACGACGGCGAATTCGGCGTAGCCACCGTCTTCGTCCCAGCCGGTGTAGCGCGAGCCCGGGCAGAGATTCTCCCGGCCCCGCAAGCAGAATCGGCAGCTGCCGCACGTCTCGCGCAGCCACGCGATCCCGGCCCGGTCGCCGACAGCGAATCCGGCGGCCTCACCGCCCACGGCGATCACCTCGCCGACGACCTCGTGTCCTGACGTCACCCCCGGCCGGTGCACGAGCAGGTCACCCTCGGCGACGTGCAGGTCGGTGCGGCACACACCGCAGACCAGCACTCGGATCAGCAACTCCCCGGCGCCGGGGCGCGGAGTGGCCACCCGTGACCATTCCAGTGGCCCCGAAGCCATCGGTCCGGGGCGGTGGACCCGCCAAGCGCGCATCTCCGTCGGCAGTTCCGTCACCCTCGGCCTCCTCGATCACGCTCGTCGACTCGTCCAGGATGGCGCGCCCACGGCGACGGCGCATCACCCCGCGATCATGACGACCGAGGCGGCCGTACCGCCGGTTCGAGCAGCGACAAGCTCAGACCGCGCGCGTCGAGGGCGGCGCGGATACCGACCGGCATCGGCAGATTGGGCCCGGCGTGGCCGAATTCGACGTTGCCCAGGACGGGGATGTCCCAGTCGCCGAGGACGTCGAGGACCAGTTCGGGCAGAGTCGGCGACGAGTCGAGCCCGCCGATCTCGCGCGGCACACCCACGACCATTCCGGCGATCCGGTCGAGGATTCCGCTGTGCCGCAGCACCTGCAGATAGCTCCACACATGCGACGCGTGGCCGCCCATCTCCTCCCAGAACAGCACCGCGCCGTCGAACCGTTCGAGCGGCAGCGCGTACCGCGTGGCCTGCGCCAGCACGACCCGGTTGAGCACCCCGCCGATCAGCGGGCCTTCGGCGCGACCGGGCCGCCAGCACTCCCACGGCGGGCCGCCGGGCAGTGCGCCGATCGGCTCGGTGCCGGTGAGCAAGGCCGAGTAGAACCTCTCCAGTTCCGCTTTGCGCGCCGCGGGCGCGGCCTGCCACGCGTCGCCGAGACCGGGCGTGGCCAGGTCCGCGTGGAAGCCGACCAGGCCCGTGCGCGCGTGGAGCACCAGATGCAACAGCGAGATGTCGCTGTAGCCGAGGATCGGCTTGGAATCGGCCACGACCACCTCGACGTCGATCAGGTCGAGGTAACCGAGCACCCCGTGGCCGCCGTCGTGCGCGACGATCGCGCGCACCTCGGGATCGCGCAGAAAACCGTTGAGCTCCGCCGCGATCTCCTCGGGCCGTGCCGCGCTCCACCAATGGTGCCGCCCCGCTTCGAGCAGCGGCGCCAGACGCACGCGGAAGCCCAGCCCTTCGAGCACGGTGACCGCCCGCTCGAGTCCGGGCACGTATTCGGCGTGGAGCGGCCCGGAAAGGGACGCGATGACCACGAGGTCCCCGGGTGTCAGCGCCCGTGGCCGGAGCAGGGGAGGCTGTGCGGTAGTGATCACCGGGGCAGTATCGCGACCCTCCCGGTGCCGCGCGACGGATTTATTTTGCGGGGTAAGGCAAAGGTGGCGTCGTGTCTGAACCCGCGGTGAGCGAGGACGTAACTCGCGTGATCAGGAAGGTAACTCGCGTGATCAGACGGCGAACACGGTGAACGTCGTCTGATCACGCGAGATCCCTCTCTGATCACGCGTGATCGCCGCCTGATCACGAATGATCGCCCATCCCGCACGAACACGGCACCTTTGACCTTCTTCTCAATAACCGTCCTGGCCACTCACGACCACCCGGACCGACACCTCGCCGCCACACAGGTGTTGCGTCGTTCGGGGTGAAGGGGACTTTCGTCGCATCGCATGCGGGGAAGGTCCTCTTCACATCACGTCCGCATGGTTTCCGGTGCCGTGAGTCGCGTCGCGGAATGTCCTGAAGGGCCCCTTCGAGACGGTGAACGTCTTAAGGGGGGCCTTCAGGACACGACGTCGAGTCGCCGGAACCCCCAGAGTGCGCCCGATGTGGCATTGGGGACACTCACCTTGGATCCACCGGTGTTGATGTGGTGTTTGGGGTGTGTCTGGGTACGCAAATGCCCTCTGGCTTGGGATGATTGTTC
>NZ_JBHRWK010000109.1:0-9445 GCF_042647925.1 Amycolatopsis speibonae | reverse complement strand
CCGCGTCCTCTTCGAGATCCAACACACCTTGAAGTCGATCACGCGGTGGCCGTCCTCATACCCACGACACGCCGCCACATCACACACTGCTGCTGCCGTACTAAAAGGTGGAATACGCGGAGAAGTTCGCCTCGGAGATCCCCCGAACCACACTCGTGCGGATTCCGGAAGCGCGGCACATCCCCACCGAGAACGCGTCCGGCCGAGTTGCCCGCGCCGCGTCGATTTCTTCGCCGAGTAGACCCGTGCGTTCCGTTCTGTCAGTGTCGTGACGGATATCGGGCTGACATCGACCTGAAGCCTGGAGCGCGGTCTGGCAGTCTTCAGCACTTCGCGCAGGGCGGCGGTGATGCGGTCGATGTCGCCTCATTCGGCCGGCCAGGGGGCGCCGACCGGGCTGGCGGCGGCGTCCGCGATCGACGACTCATGATTTACCGTGGATAAACCGGAACGATCGAGAGCCACTGACGCCAGCTCAGGACGTGAGCAAACGCAAACATCCCAGCTGAGCACGACTGAGAACGGCCTGGGGCAAGACCTGCCGATTACCCGGAGGGTTCTTGGTTCGAGTCCAAGCGGGGGAGCAAAAGCCCAGGTCAGATGACCTGGGCTTTTTGTGTCTGGGCTCTAGGGGCGATTTAGTGTCGATTTTGACGATCGTCCAGTGATTGGCGACGGGGCCCACACTTGTTGTCGCAGGTCGTGGCCAGGCGACCAAGTTGAGCTGCGCCGGGCGATGTCCAGCGTTTTCGACGTGGTGACGCTCCGCAGCATGGCCTGCTTGATCACAAGATGAACCTGTGGCAGTCCTGTTGGCTCCGCCGATCGTCACGATCCCGACAGCACGCCCTTCGGCATGCCGGTGCACCTGGCTCAGCTGGCTTGCGGTTCCCCGCCCGTGAGATAGAACCGCGCGCCGGTGAGCTTCAGCGTGCTGGCGTGGCACAGCAGCACTCCCACCGGGTCCGGGAACTCGAAGATCGAGGGGGACGGTGACTCGACGTCGAGGACGCAGTAGATGAAGTACCGCGACCTGTATTTCACCGCCATGGCCAGTTCACCGCTGGGGATCTCGACGGGGTCGGTCAGGCTGGAGCCTCGTGCCGCCTTGACTTAGATGTAGATCGTGTGCCCGTCGGCATCGATGCTGCGGCTGTCGAAGTTGGCCGTTGGTTGTGCCTTGCTTTGCCAGATGACGTGCTTCTCCGGCTGGTAGCCCAGAGCGGCGACTCTGGCACATTCCTGGCGATAAGCCCACGCTTCGCCGCGATCACCGGCCTCCCGATACCTCCGTTGGTGGCCTCCCAGTCGACATGGCCGCGCGAGCCGGAATCCGGCACGGGGTTGGCGGTCGTTGCGAGAACCATTATCGGGTCGGTGACCTTCGCCCGTGCTTTAGCCAATGCTGCGCTCTCGTTGACCGCGCGAATCGGCACGTTGAGAACGACCTCAGGCCCGTCGATCACTGCGGACATTCCATCGGGCAGCTCGATTGGTGGCTGTAGATGATGGTCGTTCGAGGGGCGGACCGCGAGTGTGACCGCGTAGCCGCGATCGGGTTCAGGCCCCTCTGTCAGATTGCTGCTGGTGGATGTGCGATCTCCAGGTGCCGACGTCATACCGCTCAAGTCGGCACGACGGTTCATTCCGTAACGCGAACCTCACGGAGTACTTCGCCCGGTTAATGAGCGCAAAGGCACCACCGCTTGGCGCCATCACTCGAGAGCGAGGTTTCCAACGGCTGCGGACGCGTTACCGTCAGGCAAGTATGTCGACCGCGACAGATGGGGTGCGATGAGACGATCCGTAGTCGGGCTCGTCGCGGCTGCAGCGTCCATGGCAGCCGTCGGCTGGCTTTACCAGCTTGTGGGGCAGCGCCGCGACGAGCGTCAGTTCTCTCCGCCCGGCCGTCTCGTCGATGCCGGCGGCCGTCGACTGCACATCATCGAACGCGCGGGGACAGGGAACGGGCCTTCGGTCGTGGTGCTGCCCGCGCTCGGTACCCCTGCCGCGGAGTGGCAGAAGGTCTTCGCCGCCCTGCCTGCCGACATCACCGCCTACGCCGTTGACCGCGGTGGGATCGGCTGGAGCGATCCGGCACCTTCACTGCTGCGAACACCACTCGTGCTCGCTGAAGAAGTGACCGCACTACTGGACGCGCTCGAGCTCTCCTCGGTCGTGCTGGTCGGCCATTCCTACGGCGGGATCGCCGCGCGTGTGACCGCGGCTCGTCATCCCGGTCGTGTTGTCGGTCTGCTACTGGTGGACTCGTCCCACGAACAGCAGGCGCGGCACCTGGCCCAGCACGACCCGAAGATTCCGCGGAGCGAGATTTGGCGTCGGGCCGCACGGCGGCAGATGCGGTCACTCGGCTGGTACCGCGCCTGGCACGACCTGACCGGGCGGCGGGCACTGCTGCGGGAAGCCGTCGACGAAGTGGGGGAGCAATTGGCGCCGGCGGTAGTAGCCCGGTCGTTACGGACTGCGAGCCGCCGCGCGGTCGTGGGCGAAATGGTCGGGATCGCTCTCGCTCCGTACGTCACCCCGGACTGGACCCGACGGCTGGGCGACCTGCCTACGACTGTGCTGACCGTCGGAGATGGACATGGCTGGGGACCGGCCTATCCGACATGGTTCGAACTTCACCAATCGTTCCTGGCCATGTCCAGGCGCGCAAGACATGTCGTGCTGGACGGCACCGGCCACCACATGAACCATGACGTCCCACACGAAGTCGCGGGCGCGATCACCGACCTCGTCAACGAGGCACACCGTCATGGAGCGCGAAACGCTTAACCGCACTGACTGCAGCGGTCGTGGTCAGGGCTCGCCTGCAGCTGAGGTGCAAACAGCGCAGACCTGCTTTGGCGACAGCCGCTGATACGGCCGGGTCTGCATCTTCGCGTGCCTCTCCTTCTGGATCGGCAACACGATCGCCAGTTCTGGCTCGATGCGGATCAGCTGCAGCGGACAGAGCGGATCGCTGCCGCTGTTCACCACTGATTCGGTCAGCGTGCCGCCTACGGCGACACCGTCCAGTTGCCTGCCCGCGCAGCCGATCGGTAGGCCGACGCTCCGCAAGGCCTCCGGCGCCCAAGCTCCGTATCAGTGAACGGTATCGGCGACGGGCCGCCTCCAGGTTCGCGGCCGCAGCCAGCCCGCTCGAGAAGGCGGCGGCCAGATCCTGGCACGTTGGGTGCGGAGCGTCTGAAGGACAGGGGCTTTCCTTGATGGCGTGCTCGGTCGTGACGCTCGATGCACGGGCGGGTCCCGGTGGGTACTCGCCAGTGCGGCATCAGGAAGGTCGCCCTCGGAGAAGAACCGCTGCAGGGCCGCAGAGGGCTCCGGGCATTGCTGGCGGAACGGAGGGTCGGGTCACATCGCTCGGTGCAGTGAGCCGTGTCGCTGGAAGGCAAGGTATGCGGGAACTTGGCGTGCGCGGACGTCTTCAAGGTATTGATCGACCCATTTGTAGTCGGGGTTGTCGGCGGCCAAGTAGTAGGCGGCGTTGTCGTCGATATAAGGCTTGTCACGGGAGCGAAGATTCAGATTGAGACTGATGCGATGGCCGGTTGTGATGGGTTCGGTTCGATGGAGGACACGCATGAGCTGGGCCAGGGTGCTGGCGCCGATGCGGTGCGGGATGAATACGAGGTCGGCCAGCGCGTCGCCAGAGTGGACTTTGTTGAGGCCTACGCCATCCGCCTCGCTGGTCGGAGAGAATGACGCTGGCCGCGTCGATCTCCAGGTGTTCCACGCAGCGCTCAGTAAGCAGGCAGAGGAAGTCCAGCACGTCGAAGTCGGCGACGAGGGTGTCTGCGAGCGCGACGAAGCTCCCTGGCAACGTGGCACGAACGAGAACACGAACAAACTCCTGCGGCAGTACCTGCCCAAAAGGACAAACCTGGCCACATTCAGCCAGGACGACCTCGACACCATCGCCGGGAAACTCAACAACCGGCCCCGCAAGTGTCTGGGATTCCGCACACCGGCCGAGAGTGTTGCCTTGACCGGTTGAATCTAAGGTCGCCCGTTTGAGGATCTCCACCTCCTCGGACAACCGGCGGTTCTCCCGCCGCAACCGCGCCAGCTCAGCCCGCTCGTCGGTGCTCAACCCGTCAGTGCGGTTATCCGCGTCCCGCTCGGCCTGCGCGACCCACTGCCGCACAGCAGTCTCGGTCAGGTCGAAATCCTGCGCGACCTGTCGAACCGACCGGTCACCGCGATCGCACACAACTCGACGATCTCAGCCTTGAACTCACCGGTGAACGACCGACGAGGCCGAGGCTTCTTCTAGCCCATGGTCTTCATGATGAACGACATCCTTCCGGAGGCGCATAGCCTCCTGATCTCAGGATGTCCGTCAAAACGGGTCAAGTCCACAGAGTGGACCGTGTTCTTGTCCGCGCGCCGGGCGACGCTACACCAGAAAGTTCTCTGGACGCGTACCCGGCGTTCGGCTGCAGCGCGAAAAACCGTCGCTTGCAAACACTGATCGCGTAGCGAAATTTACTTTCGACGGCTAAACCATCCTTTAGCGTGGTTCATCCTGATCTCTTAACGTGAGCGGCGACCACCCTGACGAACACAGGGGCTGTCACAACGGGAACCCGCCACCACTCTGCGCTACAAAAGCGGGTCGAACCAACCCAAAGCCCACCCCGGCGAACCACGGACAGCCTGAACCGGCGGATTATGCCAACCGGCCTGCCCTGAGGTCACCCCGGAACAGGGGTGGCGCTCGAAGAATTGTGCTGTGATCATCTGCTGGTCGCGGCCGAACGAATACGGGCCGCACATAAAATTGCGTCGCATAGCACGTGCGTCGGCCCCTGAGTAAAGGAAGAAAACCGGCGCTCATCGCAGATGAGTAAACCCGTTTACCTAGCTAAAGGAGTGTGCCGTGTTCCGTCACGCAACCCGGAAAACCGCCGCCGCGGCTTTGCTGCTGGCCGGCTTGAGCGTCGTAGCTATTCCAACCCCCGCAGTCGCGACACCGAACACCTGCGGAGGTGTCGTGTCCGACTACACCGGCACCGTCCTGCCGCCCGTCCCCTTCACTGGCTTTCTGACCGTCGTCATCGAAAACGTCAACTACAAGTACCCGATCTCCATCACCTCACAGGCACCGAACAGCAACCTGCTGCAGGTCAACGCCACCCTCCCCTCCGGTGACGAGGTGTCCTCGGTGGGCGGTTTCACCCTCGACGTCGACACTCTGGGCAAGGGAATGATCAGGTTTCCCTCACCTACCGGATCCGGGAGGAGTGTCAACATCGTTTGCAGCAGCCTGCTCGGCACCCCTACCACTCGGGTCACCAAAATGATCGGCAAGATGACCGACCCGACTGTCGCCAACTCCACGTCCGGTGACTTCAACGTCAGCCGTCCCGGCATCTAGCCTTTCCGTACGAGGGGACGGCGCCCCGCACCATTCGGGCGCCGTCCCCTCGTACGGCAGTCGGTGGAGTACCACCAGGGGCACCAACCGTGTCTGATCGCATGGACGGAGTGTACGCCTCTGCATCAACTCAGGGGCTCTAATTCGAGAGCCCGTTCGAAAGGTGGCGTGTTATGGCGTACTACTCGTTCTCTCGAATTCCTGCTCGGCTCACGGTCGCCTTGACAACGGTCATGGCGGCCTTCTTGTCACTGACCTCGTTCGCTGTCGCTTCCCTCGAAGGTTCAGCGTTCGCATGGGGCTACGACGCTTTCGCGCAGTCCACAGTGCCCGCGGCGGCCTCGTCGGGAGTGACCGCGATTTCCGCCGGCGGCTTCCACAGCTTGGCGCTGAAGTCCGACGGCTCGGTCCTTGGGTGGGGCGACAATTCAAACGGGCAGTCCACGGCCCCGGCCGAAGCGATGTCAGGAATCGCCGGCATCTCCGCGGGCAACTCTCACAGCCTGGCGCTGAAATCGAACGGGTCCGTACTCGCGTGGGGCTTCAACTCCTATGGTCAGTCCACAGTGCCCGCGGCGGCCTCGTCCGGAATCGCCGCCGTCAGCGCCGGCTACTTCCACAACCTGGCGCTGAAGTCCGACGGCTCGGTCGTCGCATGGGGCGCCAACGACTCTGGTGAAGCCACCGTCCCACCCTCGGCCACGACTGGCGTCACGGCGATCGCCGGTGGCGGCGCACACAGCCTGGCACTGAAGTCAAACGGTGCCGTCATCGCATGGGGCGCCAACGACGCCGGTCAAACCACGGTTCCGGCCCAGGCCGCATCCGGAGTCATCGCCATCGCCGCCGGCGGCGCGCACAACTTGGCGCTCAAAACCGACGGATCCATGGTCGCATGGGGCGCCAACGACTTCGGCCAAACCATCATCCCGGTCGCAGCCACTGGAATCAGCGCCATCTCCGCCGGCTACAGGCACAGCCTGGCATTGAAGCCAGACGGCTCGCTACTTGCCTGGGGACTCGATGACAAGAGCCAGTCCACAGTGCCTACCGGCACCACAGGACTCGTCGCGATCTCCGCGGGCACCTTTCACAACCTCGCGCTACGCCCACCCGCGGCCGACCTCGAAGTGAACTTGACCGCCCGGCCGGAACCCTTGCTGTCCGGGAAAGTCGTCTACTCCGTGACCGTCAAGAATTACGGCCACAGCACCGTCCAAAGCGCCGCAATCACCACACTGCTACCTCTGGGAGTGACGGGGCACACCAGTGGCTCGTGCGTCTACAACAGCGGGCCCCGCACTGAAACTTGCACGATCGGCACCTTGGTCATGGGCGCCACCACGACAATGTCCTTCTCCGCCCAAGTCGCGCTGCTCACCCTCGGCCCCTTCACCGCGACGGCAGTCCGCTCAACCAGTTCACCGACTGATCCCCACCCTGCGAACGACACCGGATCCGCCACCTGCACGGCGATCACCACCGTGATCATCACCTGCTGAGTTGGTGCGGGGGCGTGGGCTGTCCGCGGTTCGGGCTGACCAGCCGGCCGAGCGGGACCCGTCGGGTGAGGCGTGCCGATTTCCGTGTCTGGCCGACGCCGAGGACAACATGACCGGCCAGTCAGCAGTTGCACGCGACACGACGGCTGGGCTCCCTCGGCGATCGGTCGGTCTTTGGCGAGTTCGATGGCGTTGTGGAGCAGATCCTGTGATCGGCGCATCGTCATGGAGCCGCTGAGCCGGCGTTCACCGAGCCCTCCGCCAAGCTGGTGAGGCGTTCGGCGGAGTCCACAGGGGCAGTCCGGATGGCGATTCGCGCACCCAGACGCGGATCGCCTCTGCCAGGCGGCTCACGCAGGGCCTCCGTGAGCCGCCTGTCTTGCTCGCTGTGCGTGGTCGTGAGCCGCAAGGGCCTCGTGCGCGCGGGGCCCAACTGCGCCCAGAACTAGCTGCCGGGTACGCCGGGCTGGAGGCCGAGATCGGCCATCGGTTCAGCAACGACCTGTCCATGGCGGGCGTCATCACCGCCGCGAAGCAGGCAAGCCCAGTGAGCTGGTCCGTTCCCGGTTCGGTGGATTCGGAGTGAGGGTCGCCCGGTCTTTCGGGAGACACGAGCACGGGTTCGACACGCTGCCGGTTTACCGAGGAGTACAAGGCGCAGGCGGTAGCGTTCGATGATCATCGGCCTAGTGCCGAGGTCGCACGCGATATCGGCGTGCGCGAGATGACACTGGGAAATGGATGGGGAAAGACAGGGAGTCCGACGACTCGGCGGGTCGGCAGGTGGAGGATTCCGAACGCGCCGAGCTGGAGCGGTTACGGGCGGAGAACGCCGAGCTGAAGATGCAGGTCGGGTTCGCAAAAAAGTTGCGACCTGGTTCGCGAAAGACAACCAATGAATTCGCTGCGATCGCGGACTGGGCGGATTCGGAGAACTTCCCGGTCGAGTTCATGGGCCGTGAGCTGGGTGTGTCCCGCTCGGGCTACCACGTCTGGCGTCGCCGCGCGCCCAGCGACCGCGAGCAGGCCGACGCGGGCCTGCTCGCGGTCATCAAGCACCTCTACGAGCGGCTGCGCGGCAACCCCGGCGTGCGGCGAACACACGCCGGGCTCGTCACGCCCGGGCACACGGTGTCCCCGAAGCGGGTCTGGCGGCCCAGGTGCCAGCCTGCGAGGACGCCACCCCAAGCCCTGGAAACACACCACCGTCGCAGGTCAGACGCCCGTTCCGGCACCCGACCCGATCGGCCGCGACTTCACCGCCGAGGCGGTCAACCAGCGCTGATGCGGGGACATCACCTACGTCAAGACCTCGCGTGGCCGGTTGGGCCGTCGCCGAGCACACGCGCACCGGCCTGGCGAGGCCGAAGCGGGTCGTGGGGGTCAGGGTGTGGCCGGCCGGGTGCCGTCGAGGAGGGTGACCGTGACCCACTCCCAATTTCCGCGGAAGGAGCTGGCCTTGCTGCCTCCCCAGACGTAGAACTTCACCTTTTCGCCCGCACTATACTTGGCCAGTTCAGCCATGAGCATGTCCGGGTCCTCGAGCCTTTTCTTGCTCTGCGGTCCGTTCTCATCGTAGATGGCGCCGATCACGTCGAATTTGTGGAGTGCGGGAACGGCGGTGGGTCCCTCGCCGACGAACTCCTCTATCTGAGCGCCGTCGCCGTCGGTGTCGGTGTCGCCAACCGACACTGCCATGGAGGACTTGGCGATGCCGAGTTGAGGAATGGGGCACAGCCCCTTGTCGTCTTCGCCTGCGCACCCAGGATCTTCGGTGACGGGATCTTCGGTGACGCTGGAGTGCTGGACGGGGGTGAGGGGTGCGGCGTGAGCTGGGGCTCCCAGCAGGGCCGCGACAGCTACGGAAGCTGCGAACAGAACGGCCGGGCGTCGGATGGACATGGTTCTCCTCAACTAGGTGTAGAAGGTTCCGCGACAAGTGGACATGCTTGGCGGACAGCGACAGGAATAGCCGACCGAGGAGCCAGGGGATGAGTGTGGGAGCAACTGTGCTGGGGCCGCGCCGCACACGTCTCGACGTTCCTCGTGTCATCCGTCAGCACATTGTGGACCCTGTAGACCAGTGAATGACGATTGAATGGCTGGTGATAACCGGTCGAGGGGGGTTTCAACCCGGTTGGGCAAGCGTGCTGGACGGGCGCCACTCACACCGATATCGTGCCGTCTGCCGACGGGAAGCAGCGACACCGCCGACCGGTTCGACAGCGAGATCGACACGCCTATCAGCGTCCCGGAACATGCACGGAACAGGCCCCGCGAAGCGCCGCCGAGATTAGCCCATAAACCCAGGTAGAGGGTTTTTTGTCCAGGCTCCAGAAGTGCCGCAACGGAGAGGCTGAACCCGCCAGGTAGTTGTCTGGTGGCGGGATCGGCAGGTACGCCGGTAAACGGGATGCCGTAGGCGAGGAAGTGAGGTCGTCCCGGGGAGCCGGACACCGGGGTTTATGCCACGAGGGCGTGGTCTTGACGATAGCTTATGCGGGTTTCGTGGGGTGTTCGGTAGTCGAGTGTCGAATGTAGA
>NZ_JBHRWK010000108.1:0-25845 GCF_042647925.1 Amycolatopsis speibonae | reverse complement strand
CTGGTTTTTGTTCCGTCGCAAGAACAATCATCCCAAGCCAGAGGGCATTTGCGTACCCAGACACACCCCAAACACCACATCAACACCGGTGGATCCAAGCTGAGCGTCCCCAATGCCACACCTTGCCTTAACCCTCAACGGAACCGTCTTGCGGCCGGCTGGGCCGATTCGTCAGTGGCGGCCCTTGAGGGTGGTAGCGCCGGCGTAGCGGGCCTCGGTGCCGAGCTTCTCTTCGATGCGGATGAGCTGGTTGTACTTGGCCGTGCGGTCGGAGCGCGACAGCGAGCCGGTCTTGATCTGGCCGCAGTTGGTGGCGACGGCGAGGTCGGCGATGGTGGTGTCCTCGGTTTCGCCGGAGCGGTGCGACATCACCACGGAGTAGCCCGCCTTGTGCGCGGTCTCGACCGTGGTGAGGGTTTCGGTGAGCGTGCCGATCTGGTTGACCTTGACCAGGATCGAGTTCGCGATGCCACGCTCGATACCGTCGTTGAGCAGGTTCACGTTGGTGCAGAACACATCGTCGCCGACGAGCTGGACGCGGTCGCCGATGGTGTCGGTGAGCTGCTTCCAGCCGGTGAAGTCGTCCTGGGCGACACCGTCCTCAATGGACACGATGGGGTAGCGCGAGGTGAGGTCGGCGAGGTAGGCCACGTGCTCCTCGACGCTGCGCTTGCGTCCTTCGCCCGTGTAGTCGTAGACGTCGCCGGTGTAGAACTCGGACGCGGCCGGGTCGAGCAGCAGGGCGATGTCCTCGCCGGGGGTGTAACCGGACTTCTCGATCGCGCGCAGCACGAATTCGAGTGCTTCGTCGGCGGAGCTGAGGTTCGGCGCGAAGCCGCCTTCGTCGCCGACGTTGGTACCGTGCCCGGCTTCGTGCAGCGAGGCGCGCAGGGTGTGGAACACCTCCGAGCCCATCCGGACGGCTTCGGCGAAGGTCTCGGCGCCGAGCGGGCCGATCATGAACTCCTGGAAGTCGATCGGGTTGTCCGCGTGCGCGCCGCCGTTGATGATGTTCATCATCGGCATCGGCAGCAGATGCGCGAACACGCCGCCGACGTAGCGGTACAACGGAAGTCGCTTCGCGGCCGCGGCGGCCTTGGCCACGGCGAGCGAGACGCCGAGTGTGGCGTTGGCGCCGAGCCGGGCCTTGTTCTCGGTGCCGTCCAGCGCGATCAGCGCGCGGTCGACGTCGGCCTGCGCTTCCGCGTCGCGCCCGACGATGGCCTCGGCGATCTCGGTGTTGACGGCGTCGACGGCTTTGCGGACACCCTTGCCGTGGAAGCGGGTCTCGTCCCCGTCGCGCAGTTCGACGGCTTCCTTGGTCCCGGTGGAGGCGCCCGACGGTACGGCGGCCTGGCCGAGCGAGCCGTCCGCGAGTTCGACCTCGACTTCGACGGTCGGGTTGCCCCGGCTGTCGAGGATCTGACGGCCGTGGACGCGGATGATCGCGGTCATTTTGCTCCTCGATGAGTCGCGCCGGAACGCCGTGCCGGAACGGCCACGGCGGCCTGGCTGCGGTGCGCGGCCCCCAGCGAGCCGCGAGACATCCGCGAGGCTAGCAGAAATCCACTGAATCGATCCCGTGCCCTGACCAGGCCTGCGTGAACGATTAGCGGCTTTACGATGCCTCGGGAGCGCTAGGGGTCGGAGTGGAATTCCAGGTTCTGGGATCGATCACGCTGCGGGCGGGCGAGCGGGTGTTCGCGGTCGGCGAGCCACGTCAGCAGCAGATTCTGGCGGTGCTGCTGCTCGATGCCGGGCGGACGGTCGGTGTCGACACACTGGTGACCCGGGTCTGGGGCGAGGCGCCGCCCAACCAGGTTCGCCGTTCCCTGCAGGCGCACATCGCGCGCATCCGGCGGGTGCTGGAGCAGGCCGAGCCGGGGAGCGCGCGGCTCGTGCGGGACGCCGGTGGTTACCGGCTGGACATCGGCCCCGGCCAGGTCGACGTGTTCCGGTTCCGGAGCGCGGTGCGGGACGGCGACCGTGCCGCGCTGGCCGAGGCGCTGCGCCTGTGGCGGGGCGAGCCGCTGGCCGGGCTGCCGGGGGAATGGGCCGAGCGCACCCGCAGCACCCTGAGCCAGGAACACGAGGCCGCCGTGGTGGCCTGGGCGACGGCCGAGATCCAGGAAGGCAAGGCGGCCGCCACGATCGGTCGGCTGACCGAGCTGCTCGGGGAGCATCCTCTGCACGAGGGGGCCACGGCGGTGCTGATGCGCGCGCTGTACGCGGTGGGCCGGGCGGCCGACGCCCTTGCCCTGCACGAACGGATCCGCCGGGCACTGCGTGACGAACTCGGTGTCGATCCCGGTCCGGAGCTGGCCGCGGTGTACGAAGCCGTGCTGCGCCACGACCTTTCACCGCGGGAGCCGGGACGGCCGGTCGTACCCGCGCAACTGCCCGCCGATGTCACCGAGTTCACCGGCCGGGACGGCGAGATCGCCGAGCTGGACAGACTGGCGGACCGAGTGGGTGACGAGCCGGTGATCGTCTGCTTGACCGGCACGGCCGGGGCGGGCAAGACGGCGACGGTCGTGCACTGGGGCCATCGGGTGCGTGACCGGTTCCCGGACGGGCAGCTGTACCTGGATCTGCGCGGGTACGCGCCGGAGCAACCGGTGCCGCCCGAGGACGCGCTCGCCGCGTTCCTGACCGCGTTGCTGCCCGGCGGCGCGGAGGTGCCGCTCGGCGCGACCGAACGCGCCGCCCGGTTCCGCACCGAGCTCGACGGACGGCGGATGCTGGTGGTGCTGGACAACGCGGCGTCGGTCGAGCAGGTCCGCGCGCTGCTGCCCGGCACCGGCACCTGCGCCGTCGTGGTGACCAGCCGCGACTCGCTCACCGGTCTCGTGGCGCTGCACGGCGCGCACCGGGTCACCGTGGACCAGCTTCCACTCGCCGACGCGGTCACCTTGCTCAGGCGCCTGGTCGGGCGGCGGGTGGACGCCGAACCCGGGGAGGCCGCCGCGCTCGCCGAGCGGTGTGTGCGGCTGCCGCTGACCCTGCGCCTCGCGGCCGAGCTCGCCGTGTCCCGGCCCGCGGTCCCGCTGTCCCGGCTGGTCGCCGAACTCAGCGAGGCTCAGCGCACCCTCGACGTGCTGAGCGGCGGAGACGACCAGCGGGCCGCCATCCGTGCGGTGTTCTCGTGGTCGTCGCGGCACCTGAGTGACCAGGCCGCCGCCGCCTTCGCCGTGCTCGGCCGCCACCCCGCCCGGACCTTCGACGTCCACGTCGTGGCCGCGCTCGGCGGACAGCCGCTCGAGACGGCCCACACCCTGCTGAACACCCTCGTCCGCGCGCACCTCGTGCAACCGGCTGGCGTGGACCGGTACCTCATGCACGACCTGCTCAAGGCATACGCGGCGGAAACCGGCAGCGTCGACGAGCGTGCCGCGCTCGACCGCGTCTACGCCTACTACCTCGCCACCATCGCCGCGGCGATGGACCGGCTCTACCCCGGCGAAGCCCGCCGCAGGCCGTCGGTCCCCGCAGCGGCGAGCCCGGTGCCCGGGTTCCCCGGCGCCGACGACGCGCGGGATTGGCTGGCCGCCGAACTCGCCACGATGCCGGCTCTGGCCGCGCACGCCGCGACGCACGGCCGGCCCGAGGCCGCGGTGACGTTGTCCCGGTTGTTGTTCCGCTACCTCGACGGGCGCAACGAGATCGTCGCCATCTCCATCCACGATCACGCGCGCGCCGCCGCCCACACCACCGGCGACCGCGTCGGCGAAGCGACCGCCCTCCACGCGCTCGGCGGCGTCCATCTCCAGGCGGGCCGGGCCGACGAGGCCGTGGCGCACCTGCGGGCCGCGTCCACCCTGTTCAAGGAGATCGGCGACCTGTCGTCGCAGGGCCGGGCCGTGGCCGCCGTCGGCATGGTCGAAGAACGCGCGGGACGGTACCGGCCCGCCATCGACCACTATTCCCGTGCGCTGGCCCTGTTTCGCCATGACACCGACCTGGTGGCCCAGGCGCACGTCCTGACCAGGCTCGGCGCCACCCAAGCCCGGATCGGGCACGCCGCAGCGGTGACCAATCTGGAGCATGCGATGGCGTTGCACGAGCGGGCGGGCCACCACTTCGGGCAGGCGTGGGCCAAACTCGGATTCGCCGAGATCGCCCTCACCCGCGGCCACCTGAGCGACGCCCTCACCCTGCACACCGAAGCCGTGGAACTGTTCCGCGCCGTCGGCCATCTCGGAAGCGAAGCCTGGGCCATCGACGGTCTCGGCAGGACCCACACACTCCTCGGACGGCCCGGCAGCGCGGCCGAACATCACCGCCGCGCCCTCGACCTGTTCACCACCCATGGCGACCGCGACGGCGAAACCTGGGCACTCAACGGGCTCGGCGAAGCGTGCCGCGCCGATGGCGACCCCGCCGCCGCCCGCACGCAGCACGCCGCGGCGGTGCACCTCGCCGGCCGAACCGGTGCGCGAGAACAAGAAGCCCGGGCTCACCACGGTCTCGCCAGAGCCGCCGCCGACATCGGCGACCTCCCCACCGCACAACGGCACTACACCGACGCCTTCGCGATCTATCGCGACCTCGGCCTGCCCACCGCCGACCTGATCCGAAAGGAACTGGCCGACCATCCCGAGCAAGGGCCGAGGCCGGAGGACAGCGCGTGAAGGCCCCTTCCCTCGGCTGAGCCGAGGGAAGGGGGACTTCACGCGCGAAACGATCTTGGTGGTCAGCCGTGCTGTGGTCCTCCGAAGGCGAAGAAGGCCGTGAAGCCGCCGACGAAGTTGGTCTGGATCCGGCTGTACAACCGGTTGTCGGTGCCTCTCACGATGAACTGATCGGCCACCGTCCGGGTGGGCGTCGCCGTCCCGCCGCTCGCGGCGGGGTTGCCGAAGGATTTGCCGCCGAGGTCGATGTACCCGCCGAACCGGTTCGACCCGGGTGGGCGCCGGTTCAGGTAGGTACGGAGGTTGGTGCCCCGGTGGTAGAACTGCAGCCCGGTGTCCTTGGCGATGGAGACGGCGATGTCGCTGGTGGCGATACCGCCCAGATTGACCCAGCCCGGGGCGTTGAAGTTCCAGGTGAAGATGGCGTTGCTGCCCGATTGGCGGGTGAACACCTCGTTGCCCCGGAAGGTGAACATGGCGCCCTCGTTGACGAGCGTCGGGTTGCCGGTGGTGAACAGGTCGCCGAGCTGTGTCCAGCCGGGGATCGACCCGGTGGTGTTGTCGATGACCGTCGAGTACAACCGGTTGACCACGCCTCGCACGACGAGCCGGATGCTGATGTCGAGGCCCGGAGAATCGACGACAGCCGCCGAAAGCTCGCTGGTGGCGTAGAGGCCGAGGTCGGACCAGCCCTGCGGCGCACCCTGGACGAGCAGATTGGTGAAGACCCGGCCGGTGTCCATGTCACGGGCGAAGATCCGGATCATCGGCAGCCGGGAGCCCCGGGCGGGGATCTTGACCGCGGTGACCTCGCTGGAGATCCGCAGCCCGGGAATGACCTCGAAGGCGGTCGGGAAGTTGTACGAGACGACCAGGCTGGTGATCGCCTGGTTGTCGGTGTTCCTGGCGAAGATCTGCGCGCCTTCGGGCGCGGTGACGCCCGTCGGGTCGCCGATGATCTGCTGGCCGAGGGAACGGAAGTCCGCGTAGCCGTTGGTACTGGGCGTTCCCGGGCTGTACAGGATGGTCTTGTCCAGCCCGCGGGAGACCATGAACAGTCCCGACGGGTCGATCACCGGGGTGCTGTTGAAGGTGACGTCCGGATCCAGCGGCGCCGCGTCGGCGAGGGCCGTTCCCGGTGCCGTGAGGGCGACCAGGGCGGACATGGCCACCCCCGCCAGCGTCCTGACCAGTATCCGGCGCCGGTTCCGCGGCCTGGCCGCGGGACCGGCGCTGTTTCTCCTGCCTGTCGTGATCATCTGTCCTCCGTAAGTGGTTGAGACCTGGTGAAAGCTAGGTCCACCCACTTGCGGGAATGTTGTGGAACCGCAGTGGCCGACAGCCCGGCGCCGGGGGAGGCACCCCGGTCCCGGATTCCTTGCTACATCTTCGTCGCGATCGACATCGATGTCTTCGAAGGTCGAGGAACGCTCCCGGGGGAATTATCGACAGGCTGCTCGCCACTGCGTGAAAATGGCCTGGAATATTCGTTGTCCGTCGGGCCGGGTCCTGCGAAATCCATCGACGTCCCGATTGTCTCGGGGTGTCCTTCTGGGATTCCTTGACAGCGACTTCCCTGTCTCGGTACACAGGCCATGTCGGTACTCGGCCACGGGGAGGCTGGAGCAAAACTCGGGCCAAGTGGTTGTACCGCAACGTGTCCGACACGGCGGACGCGGGGAAAGGGAACAAGGAATCGGAAAGGAGGTGTGCACATGTATTCGAAGCCGACCCTGCTCAAACTCGGTTCTTTCGAGCGGCTGACGAAGCACAGCCGTCCGGCCAAGAAGGACAAGGCGGGACGTCGTCGTCCTCGCCACGTTCTGCTCTGATAAGTCGCTGTCAGGCGCGTGGTGGCGCGATATCCGCAAGTCGGGATATCACGCCGCCGCGTGTATTTCGGGATCGGTTTCGAACGGGGCGGCCTTGACGGTGAACAATGCTCATGCGGGGGAGTGGCTGATCGCGCTTCCCGACCATCCGGATGCCGCCGCGGTCGTCGCCGGGCTCGGCCCGGCACCGCGGCGAGTCGACCATCCTTCGGGCAGGCCCTGGCTGATCGGCCGCTGGGATCCGGTCGACCTGCGGGTCGGTTCCGCCGGAGACGCGGGGTCCGTCGCGGCCCTCGGGTTCTGTTCGGCCACAGCCGAGAAGCTGTCGAAGCTCGCGGAGCGGGCCGGTGACGTGTCAACGCTGGACGATCTCCCGCTGGCAGGCAGTTTCCATCTTCTGGCCACCTTGGGCGGCACCAGCCGGATCCAGGGCAGCCTGTCGGGTTTCCGCCGGGTGTTTCATGCCTCTGTGGGCGGGGTGACCGTGGCGTCGACTCGCGCGGACGTGCTGGCCGAGCTGGTCGGAGCCGACATCGACCGGTCGCGGCTGGTGCTGCGGTTCCTGCTGTCGGAGGTCCCGCTCCACACCGTGAACTCGCCGCTCTGGCAGGGAATACACGCGGTGGACGAGGACTCCTGCCTGCTCCTCTTCCCTGACGGGCGCTTCCGGATCCGGCGGCGCTGGGAACCGCCCCTCGACGACCTGCCGCTGGCTGAGGCGGCCGAGGCGCTGCGGGTGGCGCTGGCCGACGCGGTGCAGACCCGGCTGGACACGGGCCTGACGGTGACCGCGGATCTCTCCGGTGGCCTGGATTCCACCACCTTGTGCTTTCTGGCCTCGCGCGGAGGCCGTCCCCTGACCGCTGTCACCCAGCTCGCCATGGACGTCGGCGACGACGACCCCCTGTGGGCGGATCTGGCCGCCGAGCACCTGCCGAAGCTGCGCCGGATCAAGGTTCGCCGCGCTGAACTGCCCGCCCATTACAGCGACGTCCTCGACCGCTTCCCGCCGACGGAAGAGCCGTTTCCCGGCGTTGAGGACCGCCCCATGTATCGCGCGCTGGCAGCGAGGGCGGCCGCGGCGGGGTCGCAGGTCCACTTGACCGGTGACGGCGGCGACGAGACCTTGATGGGCGGCGCGGCAGGCGTGTTCGAACTGCTGCGCGCCCGGCCGTTGACCGCGTTGCGGCGACTGCGTGCGTACCGGGCGCTGGAGCATTGGAAATGGCGCGATATCGCCAAGTACGCCCTGGAACGGCGGAGCGACTATCCGGTCTGGCTGGCGAAACGCGCTCGCGGCATCGTGGCCTCGCCACTGGACGACGAGGGTGCGTCCAACCTCGTGCAACTGCCGCCATGGGCCACGGCCGAAGCGGTCGACCTCGCCCGGGGCCTGCTTCGGGAAGAAGCGGAAAAAGCCCGTCAGCACGGGCACAACTGGACGGCTCACCACACGATCTGGGGAATCCGCCTCTGCGCGAGCCTGGTGCGGGCGACGACACCGCTGTACGCGGCGGAAGGAATCCGCGTGACCTCGCCGTACCTGGACGACGCGGTGATCCAGGCCTGCATGGCGGCTCGCGCGCATGAACGCCGCACTCCCTGGCAGTACAAACCCCTTCTGGCGGAAGCGATGCGGGGCATCGTGCCCGAACGGTGCCTGGCGCGCTCGACGAAAGCCGAGGGCTCCAACGTCGAGCACGACGGCTTGCGCGCCAACGCGGGCCGGCTGGCCGCGTTGTGCGACGAATCGCGGCTCGGCCGGTTGGGTTTGATAGACCCAGGCACGGTGCGCGAGATCTGCACCAGCTTCCGGATGCGGCTGTTCACCCCGTACGCCCTTTCCATCACCCTCAGCTGCGAGCGGTGGCTGCGCGATCTGGAACAGCCGGTCACCGCGGACTCCACCCCGGGGAGTGCCTCATGACCTTGCGGCTGCGCGACGACGTGTCGCTGACCGAGGGCGAAGACGGTGGCGGTGTGCTTCTCGACGAGCGCTCCGGCGAATACTGGCAACTCAATCTCAGCGGCTTCACGACCTTGCGGATGGGGCTCGCGGACGCCGACGAGCAGGTCATCGCCCGCGCCCTGGTCCCCGATGGCGCGCCGACCGGCGTGGAGCAGGCGTTGCTCGACGTCAGGGAACTCGTCGAGCAGCTGGTGTCGGCCGGGCTGGTGACCCGGTCGTGAGCTCGCCGGAGACGCTGTTCGCCGCCGATCGGCCGCCGTTGCTCGTCCGGTTGGCGGCCCGGCTGGCGGTCGCCGTCGCACTGCCGATGTCCCATCTCCCGCCCCGCCGGATCCGCCGTCTGCTGTCGGTGCTGCGCCGGGGCGCGGTTCCGGCCACCTACGGGCAGGCGCGGGCGGCGCGGTCGGCCGTCATCACGGTCAGCCTGACCTGTGCCGGCAAAGGCTGTCTGCCCCGGTCGATCGCCACCGCGCTGCTGTGCCGGCTGCGGGGCCGGTGGCCGACGTGGCGGGTCGGGGTGCGCACCGGACCGTTCGGCGCGCACGCGTGGGTCGAGGCCGAAGGCCGTGCCGTGGACGAGGGGGAGCAGATACTGGCCTTCCGTCCGCTGATGACGGTCGAACCACGTCACCGCTAGCGGTTTCGCCCGGTGGATACCATCGAATCCGGGAATCCCGACAGATATCGACAAGGCATCAGGGAGCCTGCATGGTCACCGAGGTCCAGTCCGGTCGCGCCGATCGGAACGCCGATGTGGACGAGGAAGATCAGGAGCCGGAGACCGACGAGAAAGTGCGGGTGAATTGGCGCGAACTCGTCCGGATCACCCGCGGCCATCGGCTGCCGATCGCCGGGGCGATGGGATTGGCACTGCTCGGCGGCCTGACCGGTCTGGCACAGCCCTTGCTGGCGACCAAAACCATCGACGCGTTCTCCGGCAGCCGCCCTTACGCGCTGCTGCTGACCTTGCTGGGCTTGGTGTTCCTGGCCGAAGCCGTCATCACCGCCTTCAGTCATTACATGCTCGAACGCACCGGCGAGAGCATCGTCCTGGGGCTGAGGTTGCGCATCGTCGACAGGCTGCTGCGCTGGCCGATGCGCCGCTACCAGCAGCACCGCCTCGGTGACCTGCTCACCCGCACCACCAGCGACACCACCCTGCTGCGCGATTCACTGGCGTACGACCTCGTCGAGGCCACCGTCGGCGTGTTCATCATCATCGGCGGCATCGCGATGATGATCTGGCTGGACGCCATGATGTTCCTCATCGTGGCCGCGATCGTCGGCACGATCGGTGGCCTGACCATGCTGCTGCTGTCGGGAATCCGCACCTCGGTGGAAGACGCGCAGGACAACCTCGGCGGGATGAGCGCCGAACTGGAACGTGCGCTCATCGCCATCCGGACCGTGCGCGTGATGCGCGCCGAAGGCCGCGAGAAGGACCGCATCGGCCGCCTCGCCCGGGAGGCCTATGCGAGCAGCCTGCAGGCCGTCAAACGCAACGCCGTCGTCAATCCGGCGATGACCCTCGCCGTGCACGGCGCCATGATCACCGTGCTCGTGGTGGGCGGACTGCGGGTGGCCGGCGGCGGGACCTCGCTGGCCGATCTCGTCGGTTTTCTGCTCTACGTCACCTATATCGCCACGCCGATGGCGAACATGTTCGACGTCTTCGCCACGCTGCAACGAGGGTTGGCCGCCCTGCAGCGAGTCGACGACATCACGCGGATTCCCACCGAGGACGAGGAAAACACGCGGCCGGCGACCACCCGCCCCCGCGCCCTCGAGAACTCTCCGGACACCGAGACCCCGGCGATCGAATTCCGTGAGGTGGGGTTCTCCTACGAACCCGACCGTCCGGTGTTGCGGGAGGTGTCGTTCAGCGTCGAACGCAACAGTCACGTCGCGCTGGTCGGCCCGTCCGGCGCGGGCAAGTCGACGATTTTCGCGCTGATAGCCCGCTTCCACGATCCGCAGACCGGGCACATCCTCCTGGGTGGACGGGACAGCACCCACGAGATGTCCGTCGACGAGTGCCGCGAGGCGATCAGCTTGGTCGAGCAGAGCGCACCGGTCATGCACGGCTCCCTGCGCGAGAACATCGTCTACGCCAAACCCGGGGCCGAAGCCGCCGAGATCGACCGTGCCGTCGAACTGGCCAGTCTGGAAGGTCTCGTCCGCCGGTTACCGCAAGGCCTC
The DNA here is from genome assembly GCF_042647925.1 of Amycolatopsis speibonae. NCBI lineage: Bacteria > Bacillati > Actinomycetota > Actinomycetes > Pseudonocardiales > Pseudonocardiaceae > Amycolatopsis > Amycolatopsis speibonae. The sequence goes on along the minus strand of NZ_JBHRWK010000108.1, from coordinate 15,214 downwards.
GACACCCCGGTGGGTGAGCACGGCAGCGCCCTCTCCGGCGGTGAGCAGCAACGGGTCGCCATCGCGCGGGCCCTGCTGCCACGTCCGCAGCTGCTGCTGCTCGACGAACCGACCTCACAGCTGGACGCGGCGAACGAAGCGGTCCTGGCCCGCACCATCGAGCACATCACCGCCGAATGCACGCTGCTGGTGATCGCGCACCGGCCGTCCACGATCCAGGCGGCCGACAAGACCGTCCTGCTGAACCACGGGCGCGTCGAGGCGATCGGGCCGTACTCGGGTCGTGAGGGGTAAGTGACGCTAGAACGTCACTTACCCCTCACGACCGCCTGTACCGACGCCTCACCGGGCGCACCAGTCGTTCAGACCGCCTGCGCCAGCGTCAGCGCGCCACCCGCCGCCGAAAGCAGGAGGACGGACCAGCGGACGGAGCGTTCGCCGACCCGGCGGCTCAGCGCCCGTCCCAGCAGGTCACCGGCGAGGGCGGCGCCCGCGACCGAGACGAGCACGCTCACGGGCACCTCCACCCAGCCGAGACTGGGCAGCGCGACCAGGCCGAGCAGGAAGAAGTAGATCGACAGCGTTCCGCGCGTCTCGTCCGCGCCCCAGCCCGCGCTCGCCCCGTACACCGCCACGGCGGGCCCGGAGAGCCCGGCGACGGAGTTCATCGCCGCGCTCAGCACACCCGCGCCGACGGCACCCGTCCGGCCCGCCAGTCGTCTGCTGGTGATCCCGCTCGCCAGCACGCCGACGGCGAGGACGCAGCACCCACCCGCCGCGAGCAGCAGCGGACGTTCGGGAACGCCGCGGACCACGAGCGCGACTACCGGGGTGAACACCACCGCGGGCACCGTCAGCCAGGCGACCTGCGCCCACCTGATCGCCCGCCAGTGGGTGATCGCGACCGCGAGATAGACCGGGAAGCCGAGTAGCAGGGTGAGCCGGACGGCGTCGAGCGGGCCCAGCGCCAGCGCCAGGAACGGGACGCACAGCAGGGAAAGCCCCATACCGGAAAGGCGCTGGGCGACGACCCCGGCCGCCGCCGCAAGCGAGGTCATGGCCAGGGTTCCCACCCGGCCACTGTGGACCGGACGCGGGACGGGACGGTAGCCGGTGCCGGACGAGGACGTCATAGCCCACCGCTATGACCAGCTATCGGACAGTGCCGAATCAGGGGTCGTGAGTGTTTTGGGTCGTTCTAACGACACTGTTCACTCACGACGTGTCTTCCACGAACTGGACCCCTCGATCGCGCGGATTCTGGCCCTTCTGGCCGTTCCAGTCGTGCCGCACGCTCAGCGTCACTGCCTTTTGGAACAGACGGGAGCGTGAGATGAAGATCGGTGTCCCTCGTGAAGTCAAGAACCACGAGTACCGGGTCGCGGTGACACCCGCGGGCGTGCACGAGTTCACCTCGGCCGGGCATGAGGTGTTCGTCGAGCGCGGGGCCGGGGAAGGGTCTTCCCTCCGCGACGAGGACTACGCCGCGGCGGGGGCGAAGGTGCTGGACAGCGCCGACGACGTCTGGGCGACCGGCGAACTCGTGCTCAAGGTCAAGGAGCCGATCGCCGAGGAGTACCACCGCCTGCGGCGCGACCAGCTGCTGTTCACCTACCTGCACCTCGCCGCGAGCGAGGCGTGCACGCGGGCGCTGCTGGACGCCGGCACGACGTCGGTGGCCTACGAGACGGTGCAGCTGCCGGACGGTTCACTGCCCCTGCTGTTCCCGATGAGCGAGGTCGCCGGACGGCTGGCCCCGCAGGTCGGCGCGCAGACGCTGATGCGCGCCAACGGCGGCCGCGGGGTGCTCATCGGCGGGGTCTCCGGGGTGGCCCCGGCGCGGGTGGTCGTGCTCGGCGCCGGTGTGGCGGGGATGAACGCGGTCGCCGGCGCGGCCGGGACCTGGGCCGACGTCGTCCTGTTCGACAAGAACGTGGACAAGCTCCGTGCCGCCGACCGGATGTACCAGGGCCGGATCCGCACCGCCGCGGCGAACGCCTTCTCGATCGCGGAGGCCGTGGTCGACGCCGACCTCGTGATCGGCGCGGTGCTCGTACCCGGTGCCAAGGCGCCCAGCCTGGTGTCGAACGAGCTCGTGTCCCGGATGAAGCCGGGCAGCGTGCTCGTCGACATCTCCGTCGACCAGGGCGGCTGCTTCGAGGACACGCGGCCGACGACGCACGCGGAGCCGACGTTCGCCGTGCACGACTCGGTGTTCTATTGCGTCGCCAACATGCCCGGCGCGGTCCCGCACACCTCGACGTACGCGCTGACGAACGTCACGCTGCCCTACGCGCTGGAGCTGGCGAACAACGGCCTGTCCGCGGCCGTCGCACGGTGCCCGGAGCTGCGTGGCGGGGTCAGCACGGTGGACGGGCGGCTGACGTCCGCGCCGGTCGGCGAGGCGCTCGGGATCGACTCGGTCGCGTTCGGCTAGGTGGTGCGGGCCGGGATCTGGAGCTAGGTTCAGACCCCGGCCCCGTCGCCGTGAGGGAGGTGCCGTTGCCGCGAACGCTGATCGAAATCGACCGGACGTCCGCCGAACCGCTCTACCGGCAGGTCCGGCGCGCCATCGAGCACGGCATCGCGATCGGCACGTTCGACCCCGCTCACCGGCTGCCGAGCTCGCGTGAGCTGGCCGCCGAACTCAGCGTCTCCCGCAACACGATCAACCTCGCCTACCAGGAGCTGGTCGCCGAGGGGTTCGTGGAGAGCCGGGAGCGCAGCGGGCTGTTCATCAACGCGGAGATGCGGCCGCACTGCGCGGTGCAGGAGCGCGGCACCAGCCCGTCCATCGACTGGAGCAAGCGGGTGCGCCGGTATCCGGACGCCGGGGTGCCGCACGTCGAGAAACGCGTGGACTGGCACACCTACCCGTACCCGTTCCTCGCCGGGCAGGTGGACGTCACCGCCTTCCCGGCGCGGTCGTGGACCCGCTGCCTGCGTGACGCGCTGTACCGGCCGCACGTGTTCCCGAGCCTGCAGGACAGCGTCGGCTCGGACGACCCGATGCTGGTCGACCTGATCTGCCGTCAGCTGCTCACCGCGCGGGGGATCGAGGCCGATCCGTCCGAGGTGCTGATCACCGTCGGCTCGCAGCAGGGGCTCGACCTGCTCGGCCGCGCGCTGCTCGGGCCGGACAGCGTCGTCGCGATGGAGAACCCGGGGTACCTCGACGCCCGGCACATCTTCCTCCGCACCGGGGCCGGGTTGCGCGGCGTCGACGTCGATCAGAGCGGCCTGCGCCCGCCGGAAACCCTCGACGGCGTCGATCTGCTCTACCTCACCCCGAGCCACCACCATCCGACGAACGCGACGTTGAGCATCGGCCGCCGCCGACGGCTGCTCGGCCTGGCCGCGAGCGCGGGCACGGTGCTCGTCGAGGACGACTACGACAGCGAATTCCGGTACCACGGCAGCCCGACCCCCGCGCTCAAGGCGCTCGACGGCACCGGCGACGCGATCTACCTCGGTACCTTCTCCAAGTTCCTCTCACCAGGCCTGCGGCTGGGCTATCTCGTCGGACCGCGCGAACTGGTGCGGGAGCTGCGGGAGATCCGGCGGTACGTGCTGCGGCATCCGCCCGGTCACCTCCAGCGCGCGCTGGCGCTGCTCATCGACAGCGGCGAGTACCACCGGTCCCTGCGGCGGTACCGCACGAAACTGATGCGGAAATGGGAGGCGACCTGCGCCGCGGTCGCCGAGCATCTGCCGTGGGCACAGACGGCGTATCCGCCGGGCGGGGTCAGTCTCTGGATGACCGGACCGTCCGAACTGGACTGCCGGGCGCTGATGGAGCGCGCCGAGCGCGACGGTGTCCTGATCGAGCCCGGTGACATCTTCTTCGTCGGGGACGACCCGCCGCGCAACCATTTCCGGATCGGCTTCGCGGCGGTGCCGTTGCGCGACATCGACCCCGGTATCCGCCTGCTCGGCGAGGCTTGCCGCGACCTCCTCGGCGGCTGACGGCCAACTGGTACCACCGCACCGGAGCGTTCTGGACCTGTTCAGGCGGCCAGATGTATCGCACTGTCTGGGGATCCTTCGTGAGCCAGGACACGTCGCCAGGAGGTCCGTGTGGTGCAGTCCCTTCCAGAAGATCCCCGTAGTGCCGCCGAATTCGTCGCGCTCGGGGGCACCGTGCTCACCCTGGATCCGGCGGGGAGACGGGTCCGCGCGCTGGCCGCGAGCGGCGGCCGGATCACCGCGCTGGGTTCCGAACGTGAGATCTCCCGGCTGATCGGCCCGGAGACCACGGTGCTCGACCTCGCCGAGCGCACGGTGATCCCCGGTTTCGTCGAATCCCACAACCATCCGGCGTTCTTCGGGATGACACTGGCCGCGCCGGTCGACGCCGGCAGCCCGCCCAACGACACCATCGCCGACATCGTCGGCAGGGTCGCCCAGGCGGCCAAGGATCTCGGGCCGGGGGAGTGGATCCGGGGTTTCCGGTACGACGACACGCTGCTCGCCGACGGCCGCCATCCGACGCGGGCGGACCTCGATCCCGTCGCCGGCCGCAATCCCGTTGTGCTGACCCACGTTTCCGGGCACTTCTGCACCGCGAACTCGCTCGCCCTGCGCGAAGTCGGGATCACCGCCGAGACACCGGACCCGCCGGGCGGGCTCATCGTGCGTGACGCCCGGGGCGAGCCGACCGGGGTGCTCGTCGAGACGGCGGCCTTCCTGGTCACGTCGCGGCTGCCCGGGCAGAGCGCGGGAGAACTGGCCGAAGCCCTGCTCCTGGCGGACGAGGAGTACCTCGCCAACGGCGTGACCTCCGTGCACGACACCGGCATCGGACTCATCGGCGGAGCGGCGGAACTGGAGGCGTACGCGCTGCTGCGGCGGGCCGGGAAACTACGCGTCCGGGTGCGCGGCTACCTGTTCGACGGCCTGGTTCCCGGCCTGGACGAAGGAAGGCCGGAAGCGCCGGACACCGGCGGCGTGACCGACAAGTTCGCGATGACGGGCGTGAAGATCGTCGCGGACGGGTCGATCCAGGGCAAGACCGGCTGCCTCGCGGAGGGCTACACCTGCGACCCGGACGAGCACGGCATGATGCTGCTCGAACCCGCCGATCTCGGCCGCCGGATCGCCGCGCTCGACGCGGCGGGCTGGCAGGTCGCCGTGCACGGCAACGGGGACGCGGCGATCGACGCGATCATCGACGGCTACTCGCGGCTGGGTTCGCCGACGGGAACCGGCAGGCGGCACCGGATCGAACACTGCCAGACGGTGCGCGAAGACCAGCTGGACCGGATGGCCGCCCACGACGTCCTCGCGTCGTTCTTCGTCAAACACGTCTACTACTGGGGAGACCGGCATCGCGACGTCTTCCTCGGCCCCGAGCGGGCGCGCCGGATCAGCCCGCTGGTCTCGGCCCGCTCGCGCGGAATCCACTTCGGACTGCATTCGGACACCCCGGTGACGCCGGTGCCGCCACTGGAGGGGATCTGGTGCGCCGTGCGCCGGACCACCAGACAGGGCAAGGTGCTCGGCCCCGAACAGGCTGTCGATGTCGATGCCGCTTTGCGTGGCTACACGATCGACGCCGCCTATCTGGCGGGCGAGGAGAACCTCAAGGGCAGCCTGGAGATCGGGAAGCTCGCCGATCTCGCGGTGCTGTCCGGCGATCCCACCACGGTCGACGCCGACCGGATCCGCGAGCTGACCGTGGACGCCACCGTCAGCGGCGGCGAGGTCGTCTGGCGGCGCGAGACGGCGGGAGCACCATGATGATCCGCAGCTGGCCGAGTGTCCTCATCGGACTGTTCGTCCCCGCTTTCGCCCTGTTGGCAGGAATTCTGGTGCTGTCGGGATCGACGGCGTCGGTACTGGGCATCCCGGTGCTGTTCTTCTGGGTGTTCTGCTGCTGCCCGCTGACCACCCTGTGCCTGTGGATCAGCTGGCGTTTCTTCGACCGCGCCCACTACCCGGAGGACGACTGATGCTGATCGCGATCGTGGCGGTGGTGATGGCGGGCTCGATCGGGCTCGCGGTGTGGGTCGGCCGGTCCACCCGCGGTGGCGGGATCTCCGAGTTCCTGGTCGGCGGCCGCTCGTTCCCGGCGTGGCTGGTGTACTTCCTCGCGGTCGGCGAGGTGTACAGCATCGGGACGATGATCGGGTTCCCGAGCGGGATCTACGCGCACGGCGCGAGCTACGGCATCTGGTTCCTCGGCTACATCCTGCTCGCGTACTCGCTGGGCTATTTCCTGGCCCCGCTGGTGTGGCGGGCGGCGAAACGGTACGACGCGATGACCGTGCCCGACGTGTTCGGACGGCATTTCGACAGCAGGCGGCTGGAGCTGATCACCTGTGTCACGATGCTGATCGCGCTGGTCCCGTGGGGGCAGTACCAGTTCATCGGTCTCCAGGTGGTGCTCAGCAATCTGGGGCTGCGGCTGGATCCCGTGCAGTGCGTGGTGCTGGCGGGCATCGTGGCGTTCGTCTACATCGCCGTCTCCGGGGTGCGGTCGCCCGCGTTCGTTTCGATCCTCAAGGATCTGTTCATGCTGGTCGGCGTCGTGCTCGTGGGCGTGGCGGTCGTGGTCGCCGCCGGAGGCACCGCGAAGGTCAGCGGACCCGAGGTGCTCAGCGCGGTACAGACCACCATGGGCGGCTCGGAACTGACGTTCGCGATGACGACGATCCTCTTCCAGAGCATCGTGTTCTACCTCGGTTTCGGTGGCGCGTATGTGTTCCCGGCCCGGTCCGAACGCGCGGTGAAGAGCTCGACCGTGTGGATGCCGCTGTACATGCTGATCTACCCGTTCCTCGTGCTGGCCGCGTACTACGGCGTGCGCGCGCATCCGGACCTGAAGAACCCGAACACGGTGTTCATGGTGACAGCCAAGGGTTTGCTGCCCGACTGGCTGCTCGGCCTCGTCGCCGCCGGCGCCGCGCTCTCCGGCGTGCTGGTGCTGGCCGCGACCGCGCTCACCATCGGTGGCATGGTCTGCCGCAACCTCGCGCCGAACATCCCGGCCACGGCGCAACGACGGTGGACGGTCGTCGCGGTGGCGAGCTTCCTTGTCCTGGCGGCGGTCCTGACCCTCGTCGCCTCGACATTGATGCTCACGATCCTGAACCTGACCTACAACCTGCTGGCCCAGGTCGTCCCCGGCTGGCTCGCGATCCTGTTCGTGCGCCGGGTGCGGACGGCCGCGGTGGCCGCCGGGATGATCACCGGAGTGCTCGCCGCGATCGTCCTTTACGTCACCGGTGCGACGTTCGGCGGGTTCAACGCGGGTCTGGTTTCGATGGGGCTGAACGTGGCCGTGGTGGCGGTCTGGAGCCTGGCGGCGCCGGACAAGGCGCGGGTGCCGGTGGCGCTGTCGGCGGAGAACGCCCCGGTCGCTGCGGCGGTGCCGTCACCGAGTACGTGATTGAAGGCGGATCTCGCGTGTCTGGAGACGGAAGTCTCGCACCGCAGGTCATCCGCCTCCAAACACGCGAGATCCGGCTCCAAGCACGCATGATCCGGCTAGCTCGATCGCGCCCGCCACGAACGCAAGGCGAGACGTCGCGCCGGAGCAGGTGCCGCGGCTTCCTCGGCCACCTGACTCCCGTACACCGCCTTGGCCACCGAAAGTTTCAACTCCCGGCACCGCCGGACGACGTGCGGCGGGAACCCCGTACCGGTCGGCCGGTCCGGTATCCCGCCCGCTTCGGCGTCGTACGACGTCCATCCCGAGCCGAGGTCGATCAGGCTTTGGTGCTTGGTCGTGTAGTACCCGCGCGACACGCTGACCGCGAGACCTGCCGCGCCGGCCGCCGCGGCGACCAGGTGCAGGTGGTAGCGGCTGGAGATCCAGGTCTGCCCGGGCGCCAACGGCAGACCATGGCGCCAGATGTCGCGGAACGGATGGAATTCCGCGCCGGCGAGTTCGTGTTCCAGCAACGCCGGAACGGCGCGGTCGATCCGGGGGATCCCTTCGACGACCGCGAGTTGCCCGGGGTGCACCTCCCACGAACGCAGCAAGCCCAGCACCTGGGCGGCCAGCACGGACGGCTCGAAGGCGCCGATGTCGGACTGGACGCACAGCACGAATTCGCGCGCCGGTGCGGAGGGCGACTGCTCGGGCGGTTCGAGGAAGACGTCGTCGCACGTCCGGGCGACCCCGGGGAGCAGTTCGGCGGACGGATCGTCGCGGACGTCGACGACATCGAAGCGGTCGGCGAGAGACCGGAGCAGGTCGGTGGCACCGGGCGGGAAAGGCGTCAGGCCCTGCCCGGTCATGGCCGTGCGGGCGCCCGACCGCCGGGCGGCGGCCGCGGCGCCCGCGATCAGTCCGACGTGCCGCGGCCACAGCGCGTTGAGGTAGCCGCCGCCGATCAGGTGCACCACGTCGGTCCGGCCGAGCAGGGCGATGCCCGCGTCCCACCGCGGCGCGAGCCCGGGGTCGTCCACCGCCGACTGTACCCAGCGCGCCACTTCCCACGGATCGTCCGACGGTGCCTCACCGCACAGCCGCCACAGGGTGTCCGTGCAGCGCAGACGCGGGTGCAGATCGTTCAGCAGCAGTTGCGCGGGCCCCGGCGAGTGGGTGTCGAGCCAGACGTCGGCCTCCGGCTCGGTCCGCGCCAGATACCGCAACCACGTCGCCGCGATCAGCTCGTCGCCGAAATTGGGAAAGCCGCTGGGGCCGACCAGATAATGACGGCGGCGGGGCCCGTCGAAGGTCACTGGGCGACGGTGATCTGCGTGTCCAACGCCTTGTCGCCCTGCGCCTTCTCATTACCGGTCGCTTCGCTCTTGACGCGATCCTTGGCCACACCCGCTCCTTCGAGAGTGGTGGCGATCGCTTCCGCGCGCTTTTCGGAGAGCGCCTTGGACTTTTCCGCGTCGGGGTAACCCGCGTGGGTGGCCACGGCGACCTTGACGTCGTTGCCCTGCATGGCCTTGGCGATCTCGCCGAGCGCCGACTTGCTCTTCTCGGACAGCTCGGCGCTTTCCGTGGTGAACATGATCGGTGACTGCTGGAGCGCCTTCTGGATCGCCGCCGTCACCTTCTGGGCCGCTTCGCCGCCTGCCTGCCCCGCGTCCCCGGTGCCCGCTCCCGAAGAAGCCGGGGCGCCGGCGTCGGCCGACGACGCGGCTGCCCCGCTTGAAGCGGTTCCATTCGCGCCAGATGTTCCCGACGCACCGTTTTCGCCCTCGGAGCCGCACGCGGCGACCAGACCGGCCACGATCGCCACGCCCGTTACCGTCCGGGCAATTTTCCTGCGCATGAAGTTCGAACTCCCTTTGGCCGTCTCCGCTTTGGCTGACGCCAGGCATACGAACACGAAAGAGCGAAAAGCGCCAACGGTGATCGGGCGACCGGACGTCAAGTCCACCCGAGTGGGCGACCTCGGCCGCCGCACCTTTGCGGTGGTCGAGGCTGTTTTCCTTATCTGGAAAGGGTAAATGAGGTGAAGTCGCGAAGACTCACCCAACCGTCCGGCTCAAGTTGCAGGACGGCGTGAATGACCTTTGATGGATGTACGCGCCGGAATTCCGGCGTTCCGGAAATCGACCTCCAGAGGAGTTCGCATGGGTATCGACTTCGAAGGCATGAAGGACAAAGTGAGCGGGGAGCACGTCGACAAGGCCGCCGATTTCGCCAAATCCCGCTTCGGTGAACACTCCGACAAGATCGACACAGCCGCCGACAAGGCGAAGGGCTTTCTCGGCGACTCCGGTGACCAGCAGCAGGGCGACCAGCAGCAGGACTCACCCCCGGGTCAGTAATCCGAGGACGTCACGGAACGGGGCGTACCCCGACGTGACCGAAGTGTCGAGAACCCGGGAGCGGCGGTAGAAAGGGCTGAGGTCGAGCCCGACGCCGACCCCGCGGATCTCGACCGTGTTTTCCTGTCGCAGCACGGTTTCCCGCAGATGCTCGTCCAGGTAGTGCGGATCGTTCGCCAGGCTCGTCGCGCTGTCCATCGGACTGCCGTCGGAGAGGACGAGCAGGATCCGGCGCGCTTCCGTTCGCGCGCGCATCCGGTCGCAGGCCCAGGCCACCGCCTCACCGTCGATCCCCTCCCGGAAGAGATCGGCTTTCAGCAGGGCCGCGAGATCCGGACGTGCCCGGCGCCACGGGGTTTCGGCGTCCTTGAACACGAGGTGGAGCCGTTCGTTGAGCCTGCCGGGATGCCGCGGCCGTCCCGCTCGCCTCCACTCCCGTCCGGGCTTGCCCCCGTTCCAGCCGCCGGTCGTGAAGCCGAGCACTTCACAGCTCGCGCCGGCCAGTTCGATCGAGCGCGCGAAGAGGTCGACCAGCGTGGCGACGGGTTCCGCGTGCGCCGTCATCGAACCCGAGCAGTCGATCAGGAACGTCACGAGCGTGTCCGCCACCGGTTCGATCCGTTCGGTGCGGAAGATCCGCCGTTCGGTGGGGGAGCTGATGAGCTGTGCCAAGGTGCGGCCGTCGAGGTGGCCTTCCTCCTGGCCGCCGTCCCAGCCGTCGCGCGCGGGCTCCGCGAGTACCGTCTTGAGGTCGCGCGCCAGCCGCCCAGGGCTGACGCCCTGCCTGCCGATACACCGGTCGAGCCGTTCGCGGAGTTCGGGCAGCAGCCCTGGGCGCACCAAGTCCGACGCCCGCCGTTCCCGGTCGTACGCGGTGGTGTAAACCCGGTACGCCGCACCGGATTCACCCAAGGTCCGGCTGGTTCCGGCGGTCGCGGAGGGGATCTGCTCGCCGAGGCTAGCGTCGAAGTCGATCACCAGGCTGAACCGCGGGTCGGTGGGATCGCCGTCGTCCTCGGCCTCGCTGTCGGTCGCGGTGAGCAGGCCGCCGATCGTCCGGGCGATCCCCAGCGCGTGCCCGGCGAACGCCGCCTGGTCCTGCCGGTGCCGCCGCAGCCCGGCGAGGTCGTGGCCGAGCGACGGCGCCAGCGCGAACCTGGTCGCCTCGATGAGGTCCTCGGTCTCCTCGACCACAGGTTCGCCGGTGATCCGCGACCGGCAGATCTGCGCGACCGTGTACAGCAGCAGGCCGCGGGCGGTCTCGGTCAGCCCGGATCGGTGGAACTCCAGCGACCAGCGGAGATGGCGACGGCGCAGGTTCCGCCGCATCCCCGGCAGCTCCGCGGGCGGGAGCGACTCGACGCGGAACTGTTCCAGCAGCTCGAAAATCCCGCATTCGGCCGGATCCTCGGGGCGCAGGCTCCGGTGCAGGGCGGCGTCCGAGGCTGTCAGGCGCAGCGCCATCCCGTCCGCGATCCCGCGTGAGGACAGCAGATCGTCTTCGGCGGACTGAAGCAGATGCGGCGCGTGCAGGGGCAGCGGTTCGCGTCCCCGATGCAGCCGCCTTGCCCGGAAGTGCAGTGCCGGATCGCCGCTGAGCGCCCGGACAGCGGCCGCGCACAGCTCCTCGACCTGATCGCGGCGCCGGGTTTCCGCCTGCCCCGAGGTCATGCCGAGAGCAGGTGGAGTTCGTCGTCGAAGCACCGTTGGAAGTACTCCGCCACGATGGCGTGCTCGGCCTCGTCGCATTTGTTCACGAAGGACAGCTGGAACGCCGTCGCCGGATCGCCGAAGATCTCGATGTTCTCCGCCCAGGTGATCACCGTGCGCGGGGACATCAAAGTGGACAGATCACCGGCCTGGAAACCCTTGCGGGTCAAGGCGGCCACCGCGACCAAAGACGCCGCGAGCTCTTCGGGAACGCCGGGCACCCTCGCCCGCACGATCGCGATCTCCTCGGCGGCGGGCAGGTAGTTCAGCGACGCCACGATGTTCCAGCGGTCGATCTGCGCGTGGTTCAGCCGCTGCGCGCCGTGGTAGAGCCCGTTGAGGTTGCCGAGCCCGACGGTGTTGGCGGTGGCGAACAGCCGGAAGGACGGATGCGGGCGCAGGACCCGGTTCTGGTCGGTGAGGGTGAACTTGCCGTCGCGTTCGAGGATCCGCTGGAGCACGAACATGACGTCCGGGCGGCCGGCGTCGTATTCGTCGAGCACCAGCGCGACCGGTCGTTGCAACGCCCACGGGAGGATGCCCTCCTGGAACTCTGTGACCTGTTTGCCCTCGCGCAGCACGACGGTGTCACGGCCGACGAGGTCGAGGCGGTTGAGGTGGCCGTCCAGGTTGACGCGCACGCACGGCCAGTTGAGCCGCGCGGCGACCTGCTCGATGTGGGTGGACTTCCCGGTGCCGTGCAGGCCCTGCACCAGCACGCGGCGGTCGCGGGCGAACCCGGCGAGCAGGGCCAGCGTCACGTCCGGGTTGAAGCGGTACGCCTCGTCGATCTCGGGTACGTGCTCGTCGCGTTCGCGGAACGCGCCGACGACGAGATCCGAATCGATGCCGAAGACGTCGCGCACCGGGAGCCGAAGCTCGGGGACCATGAGAACTCCTTACGACGGAACACTTTCCGCATCGGACCCGCCCTCGGCGTCGACGCGGCTGATCGCCTCGGCCGCGCGCTGCAGCGCCGGGAGCGTTTGCAGTGCCTTGTCCGGCGTCAGCCGCATGACGGGCGCCTGCACGGCGACGCAGAGGTTGGCGCGTCCCGGGACGAGGACCGCGACGCAGACCAAGCCGGGCAGGAACTCCTCGTCGTCGAGGGCGAATCCGTCGCGGCGGATGCGGGTGAACTCGGCCTCGAGCGCGTCGAGGTCGGTGAGGGTCTTGTTCGTGTACTGCTTGAGCGGCGCGTGCGCGAGCAGTTTCCGCCGCTGCGACGGCCTCATCTGCGCGAGGACCATCTTGCCGCTGGCCGAACAGTGGATCGGCACGCGCGATCCGGGCCGGAGGTAGAACCGCAGCGGCTCCGGGGTCTCCACCCGGTCGAGGTACACGATTTCGTTGCCCGACAAGGTGGTCACGTTGCAGCTCTCGCCGAGTTCGTCGACGAGATGGCGCAGGACGGCGTGCCGCGCGCCGTGGTGGGTCGCGTTGAGGAGCAGGTTCTCCGCGAGCTGCCGCAGCCGGTGACCGGTGCCGTAGTGGCGGCCGTCGGCCTGGCGGACGAGCAGGCTCGCGCCTTCGAGCTGCTGCAGCATGCGGTGCAGCGTCGGTTTCGGCAACCCTGTCTCCTCGACGAGGCCCTGCAGGGAGACCAGCTGATCCTTGGCGGCGATCAGCTCGAGCAGGGAGAACAGCCGGATGGTCGGCGTGTCCCCGTTGATCGGATCGGGTTCGCGAAGCAGCTCCATGTCCCGAAAAGTAGCACATGGCGTCTCGATTTTCAGGATCCGACGTTGACCCTGGGCGATAGTCGTCCTATCGTCGACCGCATCCTGATTTCAGGAACGCCACGTATCGTTTTTTGTAAATCTCGCCTGTCGAAGGAGCGGAACATGACGGAACGGAAGACGGGTGACGGCCGCACGGTCGTCAGCGGCCGGAAGAAGATGACCCCGTCCGAGGCCTTCGTCGAGACGCTCGTGGCCAACGGCGTCACCGACATCTTCGGCATCATGGGGTCGGCGTTCATGGACGCGATGGACATCTTCGCGCCGGCGGGCATCCGGCTGGTACCGGTGGTGCACGAGCAGGGCGCCGGGCACATGGCCGACGGCTACGCCCGGGTGAGCGGCAGGCACGGCGTCGTCATCGGCCAGAACGGCCCTGGTATCAGCAACTGCGTGACCGCGATCGCGGCCGCCTTCTGGGCGCACAGCCCGGTCGTCATCGTGACCCCGGAGGCGGGCACGATGGGCACCGGCCTCGGCGGCTTCCAGGAGGCCGACCAGCTGCCCATGTTCCAGGAGTTCACCAAGTACCAGGGGCACGTCAACAATCCGAAGCGGATGGCGGAGTACACCGGCCGCTGCTTCGACCGGGCCCACTCCGAACTCGGCCCGACGCAGCTCAACATCCCGCGCGACTACTTCTACGGCGAGATCGAGGCCGAGATCCCGGAGCCGGTCCGGCTCGACCGCGGTCCCGGCGGGGAGCGGAGCCTCGACGAAGCCGCCGCGCTGCTGGCCACGGCGGAGTTCCCGGTGATCATCTCCGGCGGCGGAGTGGTGATGGCCGACGGCGTCGAGGAGTGCAAGGCGCTCGCCGAACGCCTCGGCGCGCCGGTGGTGAACAGCTACCTGCACAACGACTCGTTCCCGGCGAGCCACCCGCAGTGGTGCGGGCCGCTGGGTTACCAGGGTTCCAAGGCCGCGATGAAGCTGATCTCGCAGGCGGACGTCGTGATCGCGCTCGGCTCGCGGCTCGGCCCGTTCGGCACGCTGCCGCAGCACGGCATGGACTACTGGCCCAAGGACGCGAAGATCATCCAGATCGACGCGGACCACAAGATGCTCGGACTGGTCAAGAAGATCACCGTCGGCATCTGCGGTGACGCCAAGGACGCGGCCGTCGCGCTGACCCAACGCTTGTCGGACCGGACGCTGGCGTGCGACGCCACCAAGGACGTCCGTGCGGCGAAGATGAAGGCGGAGAAGGACGAGTGGGAGGCCGAACTCGACGCCTGGACCCACGAGAACGACCCGTTCAGCCTCGACATGATCGAGGAGCAGGAGACCGAGGAAGGCAACTGGCTGCACCCGCGGGAAGTGTTGCGGGAGCTGGAGAAGGCCATGCCGCCGCGGGTGATGGTGTCGACCGACATCGGCAACATCAACTCGGTCGCGAACAGCTATCTGCGGTTCGAGGAGCCGCGCAGCTTCTTCGCGCCGATGAGCTTCGGCAACTGTGGCTACGCGCTGCCGACCATCATCGGCGCCAAGGCCGCGGCGCCCGACCGGCCCGCGATCTCCTACGCCGGTGACGGCGCCTGGGGGATGAGCATGGGCGAGGTCATGACCGCGGTCCGCCACGACATCCCGGTCACCGCGGTGGTGTTCCACAACCGGCAGTGGGGCGCGGAGAAGAAGAACCAGGTCGACTTCTACAACCGCCGGTTCGTCGCGGGTGAACTGGAGAGCGAGAGTTTCGCGGGGATCGCGAAGGCGATGGGCGCGGAAGGCGTCGTAGTGGAGAAGCTCGACGAGGTCGGCCCCGCGCTGCGGCGCGCCGTCGAGGCGCAGATGAACGAGGGCAAGACCACCGTCATCGAGATCATGTGCACCCGCGAGCTGGGCGACCCGTTCCGTCGCGACGCGCTGTCCAAGCCCGTGCGGTTCCTGGAGAAGTACAAGGACTACGTGTAGGTCGTTTCACGCGTGAAGGCCCCCTTCCCCTTGGGTTCTAGTGGTGGTTGCAACACCTGACTTGTCTCAGGGGTTGTGTTGTTTGAGATCCGTGGGGATCGGTCGCCTCAGGG
>NZ_JBHRWK010000107.1:0-11997 GCF_042647925.1 Amycolatopsis speibonae | reverse complement strand
CTCGGCGACACGGACTTGAACAATCTCTGCCTCGTCTGTCGCTACCACCACCTGGTCATCCACGGACAATCCGGCCGGCAAGTCCACATAGCTTCGGATGGCAGGCCCGAGTTCGTTCCCCCGCAATACCTGGACCCGCTACAAACACCCCGCCGCAACCATCGCTGAACCCGACGGAGCCCGCCACCGCCACCGGCGACGGACCCCTCGGCATGCCCAGAGCTAGTCGATGTAGGCACGGGCAAGGGCGACCACGTCGGTGGTACCGAACCCCCGGCCCAGCGGTATCCGGCTGGGGTGTCGGCCCCTTTGGATGGTCTGCTCGGCGCCGAGACGCAGAACTCCCTCCGAGCCTGTCTCTTCGTCGACCGTGGACGGCGGGCCCCACAGTGCCGAGACTGGACTCGAGAGCGACGCCACCGATCCAGGACGCGACCACGGTGCCGAAGCCGAACGAACGCGCTAGCCAAGGCACTGCACACGCCGATGTTCGCCATCCGCATCCGGCACGACTGTGTCAAACGGCTCCAGCCCTCAGCGCCCTCGACCGCTAGCGATGTCCGCGCCGCCCGAGGGCGTGGAACAGCGCCGTGGCGAGCACGACGCCCTCACGGGCGATCGGCGCGAGCAGGTGTTCGTCGGGCGCGTGCTGCAGGCAGCCCGGGTAGGAATGCGGCAGCCACAACGTCGGCAGGCCGAGGACGTCGGTGAACACGTGGTTCGGCAGGCCGCCTCCGAAGCTCGGCAAGAGCACCACAGGACGGTCGGAAACCTCGTCAAGGGCGCTCTTCGCCCAGCCCACCCACGGGTCGTCGACCGGAGTGCGGCTCGCCCGGAAGCTTCCCTCGGCGGTGACGCCGACCATCGAGAACCCTTGTGCGGCAAGGTGTTTCGTGATCGCCTCGCCCACTCCGTCGACGTCGGTGCCCGCGACGTAGCGCAGCTGCAGCATCGCGCGGGCGCGGCCGGGAATGGCGTTGACCGGCCGGTCGACGTCGGCCGCGCCGAGGGAAAGGACTTCGAGGGTGTTCCAGCCGTACAGCCGCTCGGCGGCGGTGAGCCCGGTGTCGCCCCAGCCCTCGTCCAGCGCAGGATCTCCAGGCATGTTCCCGATCTCGAGCCCGGTGAGCGCCGCGCGGACGCCGTCCGGGAGCTCGGGTGGCAGAAGTTCCGGCACCAGGACGCGCCCGTGCCCGTCGACGAGACAGGCGATCGCCCCGGCGAGCGTGGTGGCGGGATTGCGCAGGACGCCGCCCCAGTTCCCCGAGTGGTAGGCGTCGGGACGGAGATCGACGTCGAGGGCGATCCGGACGCTGCCCCGCGCGCCGAGGAACAGCGTCGGCGTCGCCGCGTCCAGGCGCGGGCCGTCGGAGGCGATGAGGACGTCGGCGCTCAGTGCCTCCCGGTGTGCCGCGACGAACTCGTCGAGACCGGGCGAGCCGATCTCCTCGCCGGTCTCGAACAGGAACTTGAGGTTGAACCCGAGCGATCCCGTCTCGGCGAGCAGCAGCCTGAGCGCGGTCAGGTTGATCAGGTGCTGCCCCTTGTTGTCCGCGGAGCCGCGGCCGTACCAGCGGTCGCCGTCGGCGGTCAGCGTCCACGGATCCCGGCCCTCGCTCCACCGGCCCTCGTGCCCGTCGACGACGTCGGCATGGCCGTAGCACAGGAGGGTGGGCAGTTCCGGAGACTCGATCCGGGTCCCGATCAGGAACGGGCCACCGGCCGGGTCGGGGTTGGGACACGTCGACACGGAACAGCCGAGCGCGCCCAACGCCGGAGTCAGCACCTCGTCCAGGTACGCCTTGATGGCAACGCGGCCGCTCGGATGATCGCTCACGGTCGGATACCGGACAAGGTCGGCGAGCTCGGCGAAGAAGGCCCCCGAGTCGACGTGCTCCTGGGCTTTCGAGACCAGTTCCGCCGGAATCGCCACGGTGTCTCCCGTTCCGCTCGTCGAGTGTCGTTGAGGAGCGTAAGCCGGTTTGCCCACACTGACTGGAGGCCGGCGATTCGGTCAGGCCGCCGTCGTGTCGGGCCGCAGGGCTGGGCCGAGCAGGAGCCCACCATCCGCGACGAACTCCGAGCCCGTGACGAACGCGGCGTCGGCCGAGGTGAGGTAGAGCAGGAGTGCGGTGATATCGGCCGGGGTTCCCATCCGGGGGATTGCGTACGGCTCGGGCGAGTAGAAGTCGGCGATGGGCGGCTGGCCGGCGATCGGTTCGTTGATCAACGGGGTGGAGATGACGCCGGGGTGGATGGAGTTGACCCGGACGCCGTCTCGACCCAGTTCCAGCGCGGCGGTCCTGGTGAGCCCGCGCAACGCCCACTTGCTGGCGACGTACGGCGCGTAGAGCGAGGTGCCGACGTGGGCCATCGTGGAGGCGATGTTGACGATCGCTCCGCCGCCGTTGCGGCGCAGCGACGGGGTCACGGACTTGATGCCTAGAAACGTGCCGGTGAGGTTGACGTCGAGTACGCGGTCCCAGACCCGCCGTTCGACGGCCTCGATCGGCACCGCGGGGTTCTGGACGCCGGCGTTGTTGACCAGAACCGCGATCGGACCGAACCGGCGTTCGGCCTCGGTGACCGCCGCCGTCCAGGCGTCCTCGTCGGTGACATCCAGGCGGACGAACAGTGCCCGCTCGCCGAGTTCAGCGGCGAGCTCCTTGCCCTGCCCTTCGGAGAGCGCGGCGATGACAACGTTCGCCCCCTCTTCGTGGTAGGCCCGAACGTGGCTGGCGCCCTGCCCGCCAGTGCCACCGGTGACGAGAACGGTCTGCTTGTCGAAGCGTCCCATGACGTGGTCCTCCCTGCGAAACAGTGGTGAGTCGAGTGACTCACCTCGCCAAGGTTAGGCAGCTGACAGGTGGCGAGTCAAGTGACTCGCCTCGCGTAGAGTGGTGTCCATGACGACGGAGCCCTCGCCCTACCACCGGCGCGTCGCCGAGCAGAAGCGGGCGGCCATCATCGAGGCCGCCACTCGACTGTTCCTCGACGCCGGGTACGCCGGCGCCTCGCTGGCCAAGGTCGCAGAGGCGGCAGGGGTGTCGAAAGCGACTCTGTTCAAGCAGTTCCCGACCAAGGCGGCGCTGTTCGACGCGATCGTGACGGAGTCCTGGACGGCCGAGGACGACGGCGACCTCCGCCCACCGGCGGGCGACCTGCGGGCGGGCCTGACGGCGATCGGCCACCGGTACGTCACCCTCCTCGCCCGGCCCGGCATGGCGGCCCTCTTCCGCATCGTCATCGCCGAACTGCCGCGCTTCCCCGAGTTGGGCGAGGCCCACTTCGAGCGCGGGAAGATGCCCTACTTCGACTCGGTGCGCCGCTATCTCGACACCGAGAACGCCCTGGGAACGGCCAAGTTGGACGACACGGAACTGGCCGCGACCCAGTTCCTCGGGATGATCTCCAACTACGTCTTCTGGCCCCGGATGCTGCTCGTCAACTGGTCCCCAGACGACGCATCGATGGCACACGTCGTGGACGAGGCCGTACTGATGATGGAAGCCAGATACGGCGCGGCGCGTGAAGGTGGATAAGCGGCCGGAAAGTGACCATTGCCGTTCACGGCGCGGGCCGGTCAGCGGATCAGCACCCCGGGATTGAGAATCCCCGCCGGGTCGAGCGCGGATTTGGCGGCGGTGAGCGCGGCCGCGAACGGGTCCGGGCGCTGCCTGTCGTACCAGGGCCGGTGGTCGCGGCCGACGGCGTGGTGATGGGTGATCGTGCCGCCGTGGCCCGCGATCGCCTCGGAGACGGCGGCCTTGATCTCGTCCCACTGCGCGACCGTGCTCCCCCAGCGCCCGGCGGCGTAGATCCCGTAGTAGGGCGCGGGACCGTCGGGATAGACGTGGGTGAAGCGGCAGGTGACGACACCGGCGCCGCCGCACACCTCGTCGATCGCGGCGCGGGCCGCCGAGGTGATCGCGTCGTGGAACTCGTCGAAGACGTCCCAGGTGCAGGCGGTCTCGAAGGTCTCCACGATGAGCGACCGGCGGGCCAGGGCGTCACGCTGGTAGGGCATCCGCAGGAACGACGATCGCCACGTCGAGGCCGAGTCGCCTTGGGGCCGGGCGGAATCCTTGGTGCGTTTGGTCTTCACCGTCCCGCCGTGACCGACGGCCAGTTCCAGCGCGCGCTCCAGCCAGGTGTCGACCGGATGATCGGCGGATTCGAACGCGACCAGGAGCAGTCCCCCGCCCACGCTCGCGCCCGCGTTGATGAAGGCTTCGGCAGGGTCGAGGAGGCGACAGTTCGACGGGTGGAGCCCGGACTGCGCGATCGCGCGGGTGGCGGCGACCGCGTCTCCCTGCCACTCGAAGGCGATCGACGCGGTGACCTGCCATACCGGCCGGTCCTGCAGGCGCATCCAAGCTTCGGTGATCACGCCGAGCGTGCCCTCGGAGCCGAGGAACATCCGGTCCGGCGAAGGGCCGGCGCCCGATCCCGGCAGACGCCGTGATTCGCTGATCCCGGCCGGGGTAACGACACGCAGCGACTCGGTGAGGTCGTCGATATGAGTGGCCAGCGTGGCGAAATGCCCGCCCGCGCGGGTGGCGAGCCAGCCGCCGAGCGTGGAATGGGCGAACGACTGCGGGAAATGCCGCAGGGTCAGCCCCAGCGGGCGAAGACGGTCTTCCAGTGCGGGCCCGAAGATCCCGGCCTGGATCCGGGCCGCGCGGCTCACCGTGTCCACTTCGAGCACGGCGTCAAGACCGGCCAGGTCCATCGAGATCGCCGGGCCGTCGAACCGCGGCTCGATCCCGCCGACGACGGAACTGCCGCCACCGTAAGGAATCAGCGGGGTTCCGGACACCGTGCACCAGTCGAGGAGGTCGACGACGTCCTGTTCGGTGCGCGGGCGGGCGACCAGATCCGGGACGTGGTCGAGCTGCCCGAGCAGATTGCGGACGACGTCACGGAAAGCCTTGCCCCGGGCGTGGGACAACCGGTCGGCAGGTTCGTCGCCGCACAACGCGGCGAGCGCCGCGGGCGGACGGATCCGCGAAGCCGGGACGTCGAGTTCCGAAGGTTCCGGCGGGGCGTGGTCGGTGAAGTCGTGCCCGGGCAACACGCCCGATGTTCGGGCGACCAGCGCGTCGGACTCTTCCTTGGACAGCTCGCCGTCGGTGGTGCCCCAGCCCCACCAGGACCGCTTTTCGGTCGGCATAGACGCCTCCCTTCGATCTGACTCGCCAGTAAGTTACTCAGCAGTCAGTTATTGTGTCAACGCATGGAGCACAGCACCGGTGGGCTGCTGCGAAAAGCCGACCCGTTCGCCCGTCCTGGCCTGCTGCGTCCGCAGGTGGATTCGCGGACGTGGGCGCGACCGCGCGCCGGCCGCCCACCTGCGGACCCCGGACGGCTCGGCGACGGGGTTCCAGGATGTGTCGGTCGAGGTGACCCCTCGTGCGGAACCCGAGATCGACCCGATGGGCCGTGCCATGCGGGTACCGCAGGGGTTTCGCTGGACCGTGCGGGACGGCGCCGAGGAGGTCGCCGTGCTCGACGGGACCGTGGACACTCCGCTGCGGTACGGGCACGGACGCGGTTACGTGGGCGCGTACTCGTTCGACGGGACTTCCGGGGCCGGGCGCTCTCGGGGACTGGGTACTTCGGATGGGTCGACTGCGAAGACCGCTAACGTGTGCTGCCGTGGCCCCCGGGAAACTTCCGCTGATCTACCTCGACGTCGACGGCCCGCTCATCCCGTTCGGACTGGAGTCCGCCCGCTACCCGATCTTCGGACCGGCGCCGCGGGACGACGAGAATCCGCTTCTCGGCAGGCTTGATCCGTCACAGGGCTCCCGCCTGAAGGCACTTCCCGGCGAGCTGGTCTGGGCCACGACCTGGCTACAGGACGCCAACGACTCCCTCACCCCGAGGCTCGGCCTGCCCCGGCTGCCGGTCGTGGACTGGCCCGAGCCCTCCGTCACCGACGAGTTCGACGCCCGCATCGGTCTGCACTGGAAGACCCGCCCACTGCTGGAGCACGCCGAAGGCCGTCCGTTCGCCTGGGTCGACGACGAGATCACCGACGTCGACCGCGACTGGGTGTCCGGTCACCACTCCGGGTCCGCGCTCCTGCACCGGGTCGACCCTCGGTACGGCCTGACCGGCGCCGACTACGACGTGCTCGGCGAGTGGCTGAGAGAATCCCGCCTCTCCTGACACACCGGACAGCTCCGCCGTCCAGGACCGATTCGAGGCCTTCGACGCTTTACAACGTTGTATCAACGATGTAAAAACGTCCTGACGGCCAGCCGTGGCCCGGCTCACACCGGTTCCCACCGGCCACGGGGTCGTGGTTTCACGCCTGCACAGGTCCAGCGGGAGGCGCACCTCCGCCGAGGTGGCCGCCCCCGGAGAAGGGTGTCAAGCAGATGCTGTCAACGTTGTCACCTCCCCGCCCCCGAGAAAAGCAGAGACGCTTCCGGAAGCCCCTGACCGCCGCGATGGCCCTCCTGGCCGCCCTGGCGTTGACGTCAGGCACCGCGACGGCCGCGGAGAGCGGCTGGAAGATGGGCAAGCCACGCCTGACCACCCCGTGGACCGGCCAGGTGTCGCCGTCCAACGCGTTGCCCGAGTACCCGCGGCCGCAGTTGGTGCGCGAGAACTGGCAGAACCTCAACGGGCTCTGGGAGTTCGCCGGCGCCTCGGCGGGCGAGGTCCCGCCGTTCGGGGAGAAGCTCGCCGAGAAGATCCTGGTCCCCTACCCCACCGAATCGGCGCTTTCGGGGATCCAGCGGCACGAGGACCACATGTGGTACCGCCGCACGTTCACCGTGCCCAAGAACTGGGACGTGGGCCGGGACAACACCCTGCGGATCAACTTCGGCGCCGTCGACTACAAGGCGAAGGTCTGGGTCAACGGCAAGGAGGTGGCCGCGCACCAGGGCGGCTACGGCGCGTTCTCCGCGGACGTCACCTCGGCGCTGAAGCCCAAGGGAGAGCAGGAGATCATCGTCGGCGTCGAGGACCGCGCCGACGCGACCTGGCAGCCCGTCGGCAAGCAGCGTCTCGTCCCCGACCGCGGGATCTTCTACGAAGGCGCCTCGGGCATCTGGCAGACGGTGTGGATGGAACCGGTCGCGGCCAAGCACGTCGGCACGCTCGGCATGGTCCCCGACATCGAGTCCTCGACGCTCAAGCTCACGGTCGACAACGGCGGCAAATCCGGGCTGACCGTCGAGGCCGTGGTCCGCGACGGCCGGAAGGTGGTCAGCCGCAGCAAGGCGTCCGCTGCCGGGACGCTCTCCCTCCCGGTTCCCAAGGCGAAACTCTGGTCGCCTGACTCGCCGTTCCTCTACGACCTGGACGTCGAACTGAAGGACGGCCGCCGCACCGTCGACAAGGTGTCCTCCTACTTCGGCATGCGCGAGTACGGCACCACGAAGGGCGCCGACGGCAAACTCCGGTTCACCCTCAACGGCAAGATCCTCTTCCTGCAGTCCACTTTGGACCAGGGTTACTGGCCGGACGGCATCTACACCGCGCCGACCGACCAGGCGCTGCGCTTCGACCTCGAGCAGCACAAGGTCCTCGGCTTCAACACGGTCCGCAAGCACATCAAGACCGAACCCGATCGCTGGTACCACCACGCCGACAAGCTCGGCCTGCTCGTCTGGCAGGACATGCCGTCGATGCGCACCGGTGGGCGTCCGCCCGTGGACGCCCAGCAGCAGTTCAAGGTCGAGCTGAAGGAACTGGTGGAGCAGAAGAAGAACTGGACCTCGATCGTCGGCTACGTGCCGTTCAACGAGGGCTGGGCGGAGTGGTCGCGCGAGGAGACCGGGAAGGTCGCCGAAAGCGTCAAGGCCCAGGACCCGACCCGGCTGGTCAACGCGCACAGCGGGGTCAACTGCTGCGACTCGCTCGGCGACTCCGGCAAGGGCGACGTCCTCGACTGGCACGCCTACCCAGGCCCCGCGAAGCCGATGCCCGACACCAAGCGGATCTCGATCGACGGCGAACACGGCGGCTACGGCCTCGAGGTCAAGGACCACATGTGGTTCGGCGAAGGCCACGCCTACGAGATGGTGAAGGACCAGGCGACCCTGAACAGCCGTTACGTCCAAAACCAGCGCGATGTGCTCTCGTCGGCGCAAAGCTGTGGGATCAGCGGCTCGATCTACACGCAGATCACCGACGTCGAGCACGAGGTCAACGGCTTCTTCACCTATGACAGGCAGGTGAAGAAGATGGACTTCGCACAGGTGCGCGCGGTCAACCAGGCGATCATCCGCAACGCCGACGGCAGCGGCAGCGGCGCGCCCGATCCGGGCCCCGGCACCCCGGGGATCACCGGTGTGCACGCCTACAAGTTCGACGAGGGCAACGGATCCAGTGCCGCGGACTCGGTCGGAGCCGCGCACGCCACGCTGTCCAACGCCCAGTGGGCAGGCGGTGTCGAGGGCGGAGCGCTGGCCTTCGCGGGCAACGGCCAGGCCGACGCCGGGGCGAACCTCGTCGACACGGCGGGCAGCTACTCGGTCTCGGCGTGGGCGAAGCTGGACGAGGCCAGTGGCGCGTTCCAGACCGTCGTCAGCCAGGACACCGGCCGCGACAGCGCGTTCTTCCTGCAGTACTCCGGGCAGGACCAGCGGTGGGCGATGAGCTTCGTCGGCCTCCGCGCCCTGTCACCGGAGAAGCCGGAAGTCGGCAAGTGGTACCACCTGACCGGCGTCCGCGACGCCAAGGCGGGAACGTTGTCGCTCTACGTCGACGGCAAGAAGGTCGCCTCGCAGAACGCCTGCTCCGCCCCACCGAGCACCGGCCACACGGTGATCGGCCGCGGCCAGTACGGCGGCCAGCAGGTCGACTTCCTGCGCGGCGCGGTGGACGACGTCCGGTTCTACGACCGGCCGCTGTCCGACGCCGAGGTCGCGACGCTGGCGAAGCGCGACTGAGCCCGCTCACGCGGCGCCGGGGCCACTCCCGGCGCCGCGTGTTCGGCACGAAAGAAGATCCGTATTCCGCGCGAAACGAGAAGACTGGACGACGAATTCCGTGATCGTCCGCGTGGAGGGATCGAGTTGAAGGTCATCGCCATCGAAGAGCATTTCACCCATCCGACCTTGTACAACGAGGAAGGCGAGGGTGAACTGGGCGATCACCCGATCATGGTGGACATCCGGAAGAAGCTCCGTGACCTCGGACGCGGCCGGATCTCGGACATGGACGCGGCGGGCATCGACGTCCAGGTCCTGTCTCACGCCGTCCCCGGCGCTGAGGCGCTGAAGCCCGAGGAAGCGCACCGGGCGAGCCAGGCGAACGACGCGCTGGCCGACGCGATCTCCCACCATCCCGACCGGTTCGCCGGTTTCGCCGCTCTGCCGCTGCAAGCCCCGGACGCAGCGGCCGACGAACTCCGCCGCGCCGTCGAGGAACTCGGGCTGAAGGGCGCGATGCTCAACGGCCTCACCACCGGGCGTTTCCTCGACGACGCGGCGTTCCAGCCGGTGCTCGCCGCCGCCGAATCGCTCCGGGTCCCGCTCTACCTGCATCCGGCGCTCCCGCCGAAACCCGTGCTGGACGCCTACTTCTCGGGCCTGTCCGACCTCCAGGCCGACAACCTCGCCACCGCGGCCTGGGGCTGGCATTCGGAGACGGCGGTGCACCTGCTGCGGCTGATCGTCTCCGGTGTCCTCGACGAGTACCCGGACCTGCAGATCATCATCGGGCACATGGGCGAGATGATCCCGTTCGCGCTTTCGCGGATCGACGTGGTGCTGACACCGATCAACGAGCAGCTGAGGCAGCCTGTCGCGGACTACTTCAAGACCAACGTGCACATCACCACCAGCGGCTACGCGACCTTCCCGCCGCTGCAGTGCGCGCTGGCCGTGCTCGGGGCCGACCGGATCATCTTCTCGGTCGATCACCCGTACACCCCGAACGAGCCCATGGTGAACCTGCTCAAGACCGCGCCGATCGACGAAGCGGACCGCGAGAAGATCTCGCACGGGAACGTCGAAAAGCTCCTGAAGCTCAAGTAAGTGCCGCTGCTACGCGGGCCAGGTCCGTGAAGGCCTCCTTGCCTACTCTGAAGGTAGTGAAGGAGGCCTTCGCTACCTTGTGATCGTCACTCTCGCCCCAGACGCACCCGCTCCACCCACTCCCGCAGGACGTCGCCGAGCACGGGCAGCGGAACCTGCCCATGCCTCAGCACGACGTCGTGGAAGTCGCGGATGTCGAAGGCTTCGCCCAGGCGGTCCTCGGCAAGGGCGCGCAAGCGCTGGATCTCCAGCCTGCCCGTCATGTAAGACAGCGCTTGGCCGGGCCATTCGATGTAGCGATCGGTCTCGGACCGCACCTCGACGCCGCTGAGCACGCAGTGCTCGGTGAGGTAGTCGACGCATTGCTGCCTGGTCCAGCCCAAGGCGTGCAGGCCGGTGTCGACGACGAGCCGTGCCGCGCGCAAGGAGTCCTCCGCGACCATGCCCAGCCGCATGATGTCGTCGGAGTACAGGCCCATTTCGTCGGCGAGCCGTTCGGTGTAGAGCGCCCAGCCTTCGTCGAACGCCGAGAGCGGGACGAGCTTGCGCAGCCGTGGCACTCCTTCGAGTTCGAAGGACACACAAGCCTGGAAGTGGTGTCCTGGAACGGCTTCGTGAAAGGCGACGGACTCGGCGATGAACCGGAACCGTTCGGTCACCCGGTAGGCGTTGGTGGAGTAGACGCCGGGACGGCTGCCGTCGGCCGAGGGTGGCATGTAGTACGCCTGGGCGGCGGACGGGCCATCCGCTTCCGGTACGGCGCGGACGACGCATTCGGCGGACGGCACCCGGCGGAACCAGCCGGGAGCGGCGGCCGTGGCCCGCGCGACCGCGTCCGTCGCCGTCGTGATCATCTCGTCCGCGTCGCGCCAGCGCAGCGACGGATCGGTGCGCAGCCGCCGCCGGACCGCGACGGGGTCGTCCTCACCGAACACGGCGGCGCCGAGTCGTCGGTATTCCTCGTCCAGCGCCCGCCCTATTTCGAGGCCGGTCCGGTGTAGCTCCTCCGCGGAGACACCGGTGGTGGTGTGCGTCTTGACCAGCCCCGCGTAGCTTTTTTTACCGCCCTCCAGCCAGCAAAGACCCGGCCGGTCGTCGGGACGGCCGTGTCCGGCGATCTCGTGGGCGAGCATCTCGCGGTAGGCGACGAGCGCCGGCCGCACCTTTTCGGTGAACAGCCGCTCCCGCCGCGCCATGCGGTCGCCGGTCAGGGCCGGGACGACCAGCGGGTTGGGTTCGGCGGCCAGGAACCGGTCGAGGTAGTCGACGGCGTTGCGCACCGCGCGTTCCACCGGGGTCCGGCCTGCCTCGATCCCGGCGCGATGGCGGTCGGCGAGCGCCTCGAAGAACTCCGGGAACGCCGAAAGCCTCGCCAGGTAGTCCTCCTCCGCCTGTTCCCCGGACGGTGCCAGCTGCGGAAGCCAGGACAGTGCCCCGATGCCTTCGGCGGCCATCGGGTCGGCGAGGATGAACTCGCTCAACCGTGCGTCCAGCCTGGTCAGGAGCGATTCCGCGTGGTGGGCGACGACGCCGAGCGTGATCCGGTCCGGATCCGTGGAGCGGGCGGCGTGTCCGGCGATCCGGACAGCCCGTTCCCTCAGCCGGGCGTCACCGGCCTCGGAGACGTCCCGCAACTCGTGATCGTGCCCGGCGATATTGTCGAAGGTCGCCATCAACGGCATCTCTGACGCGAGTACGTCGAGGAGTTCGTCGGCCAGCTCCGCCGCTGTCGGCTCATCACTCATACCTGACAACTACCAGACCGGATCCGTTTCCCGCTGGCAATTTCCCGTTACCCGACCGGGCCGATCACCCGTTCGGCCGGTCCGGTGCACGCGCTCGCGACGGCGGCTCGTGTCCACTGTGGATCGCCTCGTGAGCGGTAAGAACGGTTAGTACGGCAGCAGCAGTGTGTGATGTGGCGGCGTGTCGTGGGTATGAGGACGGCCACCGCGTGATCGACTTCAAGGTGTGTTGGATCTCGAAGAGGACGCGG
>NZ_JBHRWK010000106.1:0-21965 GCF_042647925.1 Amycolatopsis speibonae | reverse complement strand
GCCTCTTCACCACCACCCAGCCCCAGACAGTGTGATGGGGCAGGGCCTCCGGCCCCGCCCCACCAACACCAACGAACCCCAATCCGAAAACGCAACAGCCTCCTAACGCAGTGAAGGGGTCCTTCACGTACTTGGGAAGGGGCGAAGGTCGAGTTCCTCGGCTGAGCCGAGGGAAGGGGGCCTTCACGCGCAGCCGCGGTGACTGGTGTGACTGGTGTGACTGGGGGTGCATGTGGCGATCGCGGAGGTAGTGAAGGCCTCCTTCCCTACCCTCAGGGTAGGCAAGGAGGCCTTCACGGACCGGGCCGGCGCTCGACCACAGTCGGAATCCAGCAGGTACCTAAGAC
The DNA here is from genome assembly GCF_042647925.1 of Amycolatopsis speibonae. NCBI lineage: Bacteria > Bacillati > Actinomycetota > Actinomycetes > Pseudonocardiales > Pseudonocardiaceae > Amycolatopsis > Amycolatopsis speibonae. Next base: position 21,618 of record NZ_JBHRWK010000106.1, on the reverse strand, counting down.
ACCTTTGGTTCCAACCATCCTTACCGCTCACGAGGTACCGAGTCGACGCCTGCCGCGGCCCACGCTCCGGGGCATGTTGCGAAAGTGGCTTTCGCGACACTCACCGGTGCCTCCAGCGCTCAGGAGGGAGGGGTGAACCCTGGCGGCATGACCATCGGCCGCCCGGTGTTCAGGCCGCCGTCGACGAGCACCGAAGTCCCGGTCAGATAGCCGAAATCCGGTGACGCCAACGCGAGTACGGCCGAAGCGATCTCCGTCGCTTCGCCCATCCTCGGCAGACCGTGGACGTTCAGCGGTCCCCAAGCCTTCTTGAACTGCGCCCACAGGTCGTCCGGGATACCCGGCGGGCGCACCAGTCGGGTGTCGATCGTTCCAGGGTCGATCGACAGTACCCGGATCCCCTTCGCTCCGTAGTCCAACGCGGCCGCGCGCACCAGACCTTGCACGGCGCGTTTGCTGGAGGTGTAGGCGGCGTGTCCCGGCCTGGTCTGGTCAGCCTGCGCCGAAGCGGTGCAGACGATCACCCCGCCGCCCGCCTTCAGCAGATGCGGCACCTCGTGCTTGATCGAGAGGAACACCCCGCGCGCGTTGGTGCGCTGCACGTCTTCCCATTCGTCGAGGGAGATCTCGTGCAACGGCTTGCCGAGGTGGATCCCGGCGTTGTTGAACGCGATGTCGAGTCTGCCGTACCGGCGGGCGACACCATCCACAAAGGCCTGCACCTGCTCGGGAACCCGGACGTCGGCCCGGAAGTAGGTCGCCTCCCCGCCCGCGTGACGGATCTCCCGTTCGACCTCACGGCCGAGTTCTTCCCGCCTGCCACAGAAACCGACCTTGGCACCGGCCGCGGCGAAGGCGATGGCGCTCGCCCGGCCGATCCCCGACGTCGCTCCCGTGACGATCACGACCTTGCCCGCGAACCGCCGCCGGTCTTCCCCCGCCGCGGCGGGGTTCGCGGCCAGCATCGCGACACCGGCCGCCGCCGCGCCCCCGAGTACCGCGCGCCTGCCCACTGCCTTGCCCACAGTTCCTCCCAGATGGATAGTCTCACTTCCCAAAACAGAAAGTAGGGCTATCCATCTGAGAGAACTCTCAAGAATCGATCTCCGGGGTGATCCCGCCCGCCGCGGCGAGCGCGCGATGCAGCGCGAGTTCCGCCGTCGGCCCTTCGGCCAGCACGATCCCGGTGCAGGACCGCTGATCCGCGAGATGCCGGATCTGGTCACCGGGGCTCGCCGTCGGATACCACCCCGGCGCCCCGGGCAGGCCGGGCAGCCTGTCGAGCCCGGACCAGCCCTTGAGCACGCCTTCCCTGGCCGGGTACGCCAGGACGAACCCGATCCCCGGTCCTCCGCCGATCTCCTGCGTGAGCAGAGCGGGCTCCTCGCCCAGCGCCATCGAGATCATCGCGGAATAGACGTTGGTGCCCAGCGACCGGCACAGCGCCTCGCCGAGCATCGCCCCGCCGATCCGGATGTTGATCTCGACGACCTCCGCCCCCTCGGCGGTGAGCACGAACTCGGTGTGCGCGAAGCCCTGATCGTGTCCGGCGGCCTTGAGCACCTGGCCGATCCACTCGTCCAGCCCGGCGAGTTCGGCCTCGGGGAAGGCCACCGGGAAGGCAGCAGCCTCCTCGCGTCGCACGGGTTCGGGCGACAACTGGCGGGAGAGGACGCCGAGCAGCCGGGTCCTCCCTTGCCAGGTGACGGTTTCCGCGCTGTAGAGCGGCCCGGCGAAGTACGGCTCGGCGATCAGGCGCCCCTTGAGCGGCGTGTCCTTCGCCTCCTGCCGGGCCCGGTCGAGTTCGGCCGCGTCGCGGACGAGCCATACACCACGCGACGATGTTCCCGAAGAATCCTTGACCACCAAAGGGAAACCGAGTTCTTCGGCGACCGCGACGGGTACCGGCCTGCCGCGGGTGAGCCCGTGTTCGTACAGCAGATCGCGCACCGCGCCCTTGTCCCGCAGCACGCGGACGGCCGTCGCGTCCGGGCCGGGCAGGCCGAGCCGGGCGGTGAGCTCGGCACCCGGCAGCGCCCAGGTGTCGGTCGAGTTGATGATCCCGGCGAGATCCGGGATCGCGCGCAACGCGGTTTCGCAGGCCTCGATGTCGGTGGTGTCGATGTCGACGACCTCGACCCTGCCCGGCGAGAGGATGCCGAGTTCGTAGCGGTAGATCTCGCGGTTTCCGGTGAACAGCACCAGTTTCCGCCCGGCTTCCGCCGCGGCGCCGGCCAGCCTGCCCAGGCCGAAGGTGAGCGCTTCCAACAAGACGATGGTCACGAGACCCGTTCCTTCCGGTACAACTGCTGTGCGGGTATCCCGAATCGGCGGCGCCGCCACTCCATCGCCGCCCACGGCAGGGCGAGGTCGTCCAGCGAGGCGATCTCGCGCGGTGCGAGCCCCGCCGGGTCGACGGCCTCCCGATGCCGGGCGAAAACCCTTGCCGTGTAACGGTGTCCGGTGTCCGCGCCGATCACGACGTGCGTCCGCTCCGGATTCCGCGCCGCCTCCCAGCCCGCGACGAGGTACGCGGCGCCGGTGGAAAGCCCGGCGAAGATCGCGTGATCGCGCATCAGGCCGATGGTCGCGGCCATGGCGTGCACGAAGTCCAGCCAGTGGATCCGGTCGTACAGTTCGTGATCGACGTTGCCGAACGGGATGGCGGAACCGATCCCCGCGATGATCGCGTCCGGATCGGTGAACCGCTCGCTGCCGAAGGTGACACTGCCGAACGGCTGGACCCCGGTCAAGCGGACGTCCGGATCGCGTTCGCGCAGCGACCGCGCGATCCCGCCGGTCGACGCGCCGGTGCCCACACTGCCGACGACGGTCAGCGGACCGGACGGCAGCGCGCGGGCGACGAGGTCGGCGACCTCGCCGTACCCCAGGTAGTGCACGGGATCGTGGTACTGCCGCATCCAATGCATGTCCGGATGCCGTTCCAGGAGTTCGTGCACGCGCGCGACGCGGCGCCGCTGGTCGAGGCGGAGATCCTCGGACGGCGGCATCTGGTCCACCGTCGCGCCCAGGATCTCCAGCTGCGAGCGCATGGTGAGATCGACGGTGGTGGACGCGACGATGTGGCAGCGCAGACCGTAGCGGTGACAGGCCATCGCCAGCGCGAGCGCGTAGATCCCACTCGAACTGTCGATCAGCGTCTGTCCTTTTCGGACGGTACCGTCGGCGAGCAGCGACCGGACGGCGCCGAGCGCCGCGTAGACCTTCAGGGTTTCGAAGCGGATCAGCACGACGTTCGGGGTGAGCCGGATCAACGCCGGTGTCTTGATGGCGTCGGTGACGTGTTCGTGGACCGGCGCGGGCATCGCGGTCACCGGCCGATCGAGCGCAGGTACGCGGCCAGTGATTCGGCGCCCGCCGCGTTGCGCGGGCCGCTGACGAGGTCCCCGTAGGAGACGACGTGGAACCGGTTGTCGCGCACGGCGGGCGTGTTCTTCAGCTGTGGCGCGGCTTTGATGAACGCGATCTTGTCCTTCGCGGGCTGGTCGGCGTAGTCCACCACGACGATCACCTCGGGTTCGGCCTTCACCACCGCTTCCCAGCCGACGCTGCCCCAGCCGTCCTGGAGGTCGCGGAAGACGTTGGTCCCGCCCGCGGCGTCGATGATGTCGTTGGGAGCGGCGTGTTTCCCGGCGGTGTAGGGCTGATCGGTGCCGGAGTCGTAGACGAACACCTTGGCGGGAGGGGTCTTCGGCGCCCCCGCGCGGACCTTGTCGAAGCGTCCCTTGAGTTCCGAGACCAGTTCGTCGGCCCGCTGACGGACACCGAAGATGTCGCCGAGGTTGCGCAGGTCGGTGTAGAGCGCCTCCAACGGCGTCACCTCCGACTTCGCGGTGGGATACTCCCAGCAGGTCTCGGTGTGCAGGTAGCTGCGGATACCGACCTGCTCCAGCAGTTTCGGGGTGATCCCGCGTTCCTCGCTGAACCCGGAGTTCCAGCCCGCGATCACCCAGTCCGCCTTGGCGTTGACCAGGATCTCGCGGGTGACCCGCGAGGTGCCGAGCCGTTCGACCTTGGCGTAATCGTCCTTCCATGGCGAGCCCGCGATCGACGGATCGCCGAGCGAGTTCATGACGTAGCCGCGCATCCGGCCGGCGAGCCCGAGCGCGAACATCTTCTCGGCACCGGAAACGTCGTAGGCCACCGGACGCTGCGGCGCCGGGAAGCTGACCTGCGCGCCGCAGTTGGTCACCGTGGCCTGTGCCGGCGCGGCCGGTCCGGCCTCGACCTTGGCGCCGCAGGCACTCAGGAGCAGTGCCGCGGCGAAGAGCGCGATCACCCTGGACGGCTTCATCGTGAGATCCCCTCGGTTTCATCGGCGGGAAGGTCGTAAAGCAACTGGAGCGCGCCGGTCGCGGGATGGGTCACCTGGGTGACCTCGACACCGAAGACCGTGCGGACCGTTTCGGGCGTGAGCACTTCGGCCGGGGTGCCGCAGGCGGCGAGCGTTCCGCCACGCAGCAACGCGATCCGGTGACAGACGGCGGCGGCGAGGTTGAGGTCGTGCAGGGCGACGAGCACGGTGAGCCCGCAGTCGCGCAGGAACTTCAGCAGTTCCACCTGGTGGCGCACGTCGAGGTGGTTGGTCGGCTCGTCGAGGACCAGCACTTCGGGTTCCTGCACGAGCGCCCTCGCCACCAGGACCCGCTGCCGTTCGCCGCCCGAAAGCGTCAGCACGCTGCGCTGGGCGAGGTGGGTGATGTCCAAGCGCCGCAACGCTTCCCGGCACAGCGCGCGTTCGCGGGCCGAAAGCCGGAGGTTGCCGCGCTGATGCGGCGACCGGCCGAGCGCGACGACCTCCTCGACGGTGAAGTCCAGATCCGCGCGGCTGTCCTGGGTGAGCGCGGCGATCCGGCGGGCGGTGTCCCGCAGGCCCTGCTCCGCGAGGTCGGTGCCGTCGAGCAGGACAGCGCCGCCGGACGGCGTCAGTGCCCGGTAGACGCAGCGCAACGCCGTCGACTTGCCGCTGCCGTTGGGCCCGAGAAGGCCGACGACCTCGCCCGCGCCGACGTCCAGGTGCAGCTCGCGGATCAGCGTCGATCCGGCCACCTCGACGGAAAGTTCGGTCAGGGACAGCATCAGCGGCCTCCGAACGCGTAGCCGCGGCGCCGCATCACGACGAGGAACACCGGGACGCCGATCAGCGCGGTGATCACGCCGAGCGGAAGCTCCTCGGGCGCGACGAGGGTGCGGGCGAGCAGGTCGACCCACACCAGGAAGACCGCGCCCACCAGCGGCGCGAGCGCCAGCACCCGGCGGTGTCCCGAACCGGCGACCATCCGCACCACATGCGGCAGGACCAGCCCGACGAACCCGATCGAGCCGCTCACAGCCACCAGCAGCCCGGTGACGACAGCGGTGAGCAGGAACAACCAGCGGCGTAACGCGGCCGCGTCGGTGCCGAGGCTCATCGCGGTCTCGTCCCCCATCGACAGGACGTCGAGCGCGGTGCCGTACCGCAGCAGGACCACGATCGCCACGGCCACGCCGAGCGCGGCCAGCGGCAGGGACGCCCAGGTCGCCGCCCCGAGGCTGCCGAGCAGCCAGAACAGCACGGTCTGCGCGGCTTGGCCGTTCGGCGAGAGGTAGACGAGCACGCTCATCACGGCCTGGAAGGCGTAAGTGAGCGCGACTCCGGTGAGCACGAGACGCAACGGCGTCAGACCGAATCTGCTGCGGGCGGCGAGGTAGACCAGCGCCGTCGCGGCCAGCGCGCCGAGGAAGGCGGCCGTCGACAGCGCCAGCACGCCGAGCCCGGCGAACAGGCCGAACACCACGACGGCGGCGGCACCGACCGAGGCGCCCGAGGAGATCCCGAGCACGAACGGATCGGCGAGGGCGTTGCGGACCAAGGCCTGCACCGCGACCCCGACCACCGCGAGCCCCGCGCCGACCACGGCCGCCAGCAGCACCCGCGGGGTGCGGACCTGCCAGACGATCGAGTACCCGGTGACCTCGTCGCCGTTGATGACGCCACCGGCGATCGCTTTTCCCAGGTAGCGCAGGACGTCCGGGAGAGCGACGGTGGTCGGGCCGAGCGCGATGCCCGCGATCAGCGAGATCACGAGCGCCGCCGAAAGCAGGAGCACCGGGCCGGTGAGCCGGAGCGGGCGAGCGGCTGTGTCGTCGTCCGGTTCCGCGAACAGGCGGAGCGGTTCAGCCGGCACGTTCACCACGCACGATCAGGCGGCGCGCGTGGTTGTCGTAGGGCGAGCCGTCGAAGTCGCCGAAGCACTCGACGCCGGTGAAGCCCACCGTTTCGAACAGTGCCTTCAGTTCCGCGGCGCTGTAGAGAAAGGACAGGATCGACGCCTGCTTCGCCGCACCGTCGCGGACCAGGGTCCACTCGGTCTCGAGCCGGGTCCAGTCGTCGAGGATGGTGTCGCGCATGAACACCGTCCCGCCGTCGATGTCGACCGCCTTCGGGCGGCCGACCCAGCCGGCCAGCACTTCCTTGCCGAGCACGTCGATCAGCAGCCTGCCGCCGGGCGCGAGGCTGGAGTAGGCGTTTCGCAGCACGGTGAGGTTGTCGCCGGGCTCGGTGAAGTAGCCGAACGAGGTGTACATGTTGACGATCAGGTCGTACGCGCCGGGCTCGACGTACTCGAGCATGTCGGCCTGGATCAGCTTCGCGGCGACTCCCGCGCTTTCACAGGCCTCGCGGGCCCGTTCGAGCATGGCCGGGCTGAGGTCGACGCCGGTCACGTCGGCGCCCTTCCTGGCCAGCGGTACGACGTGGATCGCCGGACCGCACGCCAGGTCGAGCACCTTCGCGCCGTCGGCGAACTCGAACAACGGCGACGTGGCCGTCAGGCGTTCGGCCTCCTCGGCCCGGCTGGGCGGGAACATCACATCCGCGAAGCCGACCCACAGGTCGTCGTCCTCGTACCAGTGCATCTCTCTCCGCTCGCCACGCCGCAGGATTCAGCCCCACAAGTCGTCGGCGGATCGTCTTCGGTTCCCGGCGTTCCCGGCTTTCTCGTGGAGTGATCACTGACTACCGTCGGGTTATGACTCTCGTACCGACGGTCGACCTGAGCACGTGGGACGGCGGAGACCGCGCGAAGCTCGCGCACGACGTCGACGAGGCCTTGACGCGCGTCGGGTTCTTGCAGGTCGTCGGGCACGGCATCCCCCAGGTGACGATCGACGACATGCGCGAAGCGACCGCCGCCTTCTTCGCGCTCCCCGTCGAAGAGAAGCTCCGATCCGCGCCCGCCGACCGCGCCTCGGATCGTGGGTACGCGGCCGAAGGCACCGAAGGGCTGGCGTACAGCCTCGGCGAGACGACGCCGCCCGACCTGTCGGAGTCGTTCGTCATCGGCGCGGAGCACATCGACGGCGAGGATCCGTACGGCTTCTTCGTCCCCAACATCTGGCCCGGCCCGCCGGAACGCCTGCGGCCCGCGCTCACCGGATACGAAGCCGAAGCGCACCGCGTCGCGCGAGTGCTGCTGGAGATCTTCGAGAAGGCGCTAGGGCTCCCTGACGGCTATCTCGGCGCTTACACCCGCCATCCGACGCGAACCCTGCGGGTCAACCACTTCGAGCGTCGCGCCGAAGCGCCTGAACCGCTGCCGGGTCAGATGCGGCTCGGCGCGCACACCGACTACGGCATCGTCACCGTCCTCTACGCCGATCCCGTCCCCGGCCTGCAGATCCACGGTCCCGACGGCGCCTGGCACGACGTCGTCCCCGCCGAGGGCGCGCTGGTGGTGAACCTCGGCGACCTCACCGCGCAGTGGACCAACGACCGCTGGCGCTCCACCCTGCACCGGGTCGTGCCGCCGTCCGGGCCGGGGCCGTCACGGCGGCGCAGCGTGGCGTTCTTCTTCGACGGCGACCACGACGCCCGGTTCGAATGCCTTCCGACCTGCCAATCTCCGGACAACCCGCCGAAGTATCCGCCGGTCCTCGGCGGTGCGCACCTCTACGCGAAGATCACCGGCGGGCGGACCCTCGAACCGGCCGACGCGATGAACACCGCCGCCGACCGCGGCTGAGGGAGAATTCCCGGCGAACGATGTCCGGTCCTGTCCGGCGGCTCCGACGTCTCCGGCAGAAGGCGCCGAAGCGGCGCCCGCCGAGAGGAGAGAACCGTGAAGTACATGATCATGATGATGGGGTCGCAGAAGGATCTCGAAAGCATCGGTGGCAACTGGAGCGCCGACGAGGTCACGGCGCTGCACGAGTTCATGGGCAAATGGAACAACGACCTGGTCGAGACCGGTGAGTTCGTCGACGCACAGGGTCTCTCCCAGCCGGCGCACGCGCGCCGCATCTCCCTGCGCGACGGCGCCCCCGTGGTGACCGACGGCCCCTACGCCGAGACACAGGAGGTCCTGGTCGGGTACACGACGATCGACTGCGCGAGCTACGACCGCGCCACCGAGATCGCGGCCAAGCTGGCGAACACCCCGTATCCGGCGGGCAGCGACCTCGGCCGCGAGTGGTACGTCGACATCCGGCCGTGCGCCGACAGCTTCGAAGAGCTGGAGCTCTAGGTGCCGGCCAGCGGCGTCGAGGACCTGCTGCGCGAGCTTTCGCCTCAGGTCCTCGGCGCCGTCGTCCGCCGGTACGGCCACTTCGACCTGGCGGAGGACGCGACGCAGGAGGCGCTGCTCGCGGCCGCGACGCACTGGCCCGCCGAGGGGCGCCCGGACAATCCGCGCGCGTGGCTCGTCACGGTCGCTTCGCGGCGGCTGACGGATCTGCTTCGCGCCGAGCAGTCGCGACGCCGTCGCGAGGACACCGTCGTCCAATGGACGCTGCCGGAGGAGCACCTCGCGCCCGCGGCGGACCGGCGGGCCGCCGACTCCGACGACACGCTCATCCTGCTCTTCCTGTGCTGTCACCCGTCCCTGTCGCCCGCGTCGCAGATCGCGCTGACACTGCGGGCTGTCGGCGGCCTCACCACGGCGGAGATCGCGCGCGCGTTCCTGGTCCCCGAAGCGACGATGACGCGGCGGATCAGCCGCGCGAAGACCGGTATCAAGACCAGCGGCGTCCCGTTCGGCATGCCGTCGGAGGCCGGACGGCTCGCCGCGGTGCTCCACGTGCTGTACCTGATCTTCAACGAGGGCTACGCGAGCACGTCCGGCCCCGAACTGGTGCGGACCGAGCTTTCCGCCGAAGCCATCCGGCTGGCCAGGATCGTCCATCGGCTGCTGCCGGACGACAGTGAGGTCACCGGGCTGCTCGCGCTGATGTTGCTCACCGACGCGCGCCGTCCGGCGAGGACGGGGCCGGACGGCGCGCCGGTACCGATGTCGGAACAGGACCGGAGCCGCTGGAACAGCGAGTACGTCGCCGAGGGCATCGCGCTGCTGTCCGAAGCGCTACCGCAGGGGCCGACCGGGCAGTTCCAGATCCAGGCGGCGATCGCCGCGCTGCACGACGAGGCACCGAACGCGGAAGAGACCGATTGGCCGCAGATCGAGGCACTGTACGAACTTCTGCTGCGGCTCTCCGACAATCCCGTGGTGGCGCTGAACCACGCCGTCGCCGCCGGGATGGCCCGCGGACCACGAGAAGGCTTGGTGGCGTTGGAAAAGCTCGGCGACCGGATCTCCGGCGACCACCGGTTCCACGCCGCCCGCGCGCATCTGCTGGAGATGGCCGGCGAGACCGCCGAGGCCGTCGAGTCCTATGTGGAGGCCGCGCGCCGCGCGACGAGCCTGCCGCACCAACGCTATCTGCACTCGCGCGCTGCCCGCCTACACTCGTGAGTGGCAAGTGTCGTTCTAACGCGACTTACCACTCACGAGTCCTGCAGCGCTAGCAGGTAAGCAGCAGACCGGTGATCGCGGTGCAGGTCGACGACGCGGTGTTGTTGGCCGCGTTCGGGTCGGCGACGGAACTCTGCGTGATCTTCGCGGTCGTCTTGACCGGCCCGAGGGTCAGCAGTCCGGCGGCCGCCGAGAACTTGGCCGTGACGCTGGCTCCGGACGCGAGTGACGGGAAGTCGCAGTTCACGACCTTCGTGCCACTCGGGTTCGAGCAGGCGGAGGAACCGGTGAAGCCCAGTCCGTTGCCGAGGGTCGACGCCACCCGGATCCCGGACGCCGCGGCCGGTCCCGCGTTCGTGACCTTGACCGTGTAGTCGATCGACGACGTCAGGATCCCGCGCGGGGACGCGGTGAGCGTGACACCGAGGTCGGCGGCGCTCGGCGTGCCGGTGACGGTCAGCACCGGGCCTTCGAGGATCTCGAAGCTGTAGTTGTCGCCGACGAACTGGTGCTGCAGCGTGACGCTGCCCAGCGGGGCGTCGTCCTTGACCCGGAAGGTGAACAGCACGGTCTTGCTCTGGCCGGGGGTCACCGAGCCGACCCCGCCGCGGATGCTGCCGCCGAGCATGTCACAGGCGAACGCGCCGGGGCAGGACACCAGGTCGACGATCCCCGGCATCGGGGATTCCTTGCCGTAGAGCGTCGCCTTGCCACCTTCGATGGCGGAGGTCGCGTCGGCGTTGTACACCGTCTGCTTGACGGTGAACGTCTGTCCACGTTGGACAGTGGTCGGGGATACCTCCACCGCGCTGGTCGGCGGGGCAGCGACGGCGGACGCCGGCGCGACGAGCATGATCGTGGCCACTGCGGCCACCAGAGACAGAAGTGAGGCTCTTCGAAGCTTCATCGGTTCTCACTATTCCGGTCGGGGGCGTCGCGCCGATCGGTGCGGACGAACGATCAGTCGCCCCGGATCGGACATTCGTTACCGGCTTTTCCCGCCGGGTGGCCGGCCGCCCTCACCCTCTCGGAGTAACCGTACGCGCGTTCCGAGTGCGCAGCGCCCGTCTTCGGTCAGTAGTTCGATCAAGGCTCGTTCCCAAGCTGTGACAAAAGCGGCCGCTCAGGGCGACCGTGCGCCGTCGCCCTGAGCGCCGGGAGCAGATTCGCCTCCTCGTAGGCGAAATGTTCTTCGAGTCCATTCGCGACCCGCTCGAACTCCTCACGCAGTGCTGCGCTTTCGAGTTCCCCCTTGCCCTGCAGCAGCTCGTCGAGGTCGAGCAGCGCGTGGGATACGGTTTCATGCTCTTCGCGCAGTCGGTTCAGTGTCGGCGCGAGTCCGGGATGCGCCTTCTCGATCGCGGTGAAGGCGCCGTCCTCACGGAGGTGATGCATGCGCAGGCCGTTGCAGAAAGTCACGCAATGGCCGAGCAGTTCGCGCCGCAACCCGGGCAGGCCCACGATCGGCACGCCGTCGAGTTCGGCTCGAGCGGCCGCCAGCGCCTTGCGGAGTTCGCCGTGATGGACGAGCAGCTGATCGGCGATCGCCCGGCCCCGCGCGGCGTCGATTTCCAACAAGTACAGCGCGACACCCCGGTCCCCGCCGTCGAGCGGCACGGCACGCGCGGCGTGCGGCCTCCCGTCGATTTCGAGTGTCGCTTGTGGACTGACGAGAAGGTCTTCGTACCAAGGCGAATCGACGTCCGGCGCGTACGCCAGGTACCCGCTCCCGGACCGGCGGCAGTCGACATGGGTACTACGGGGACACCCTGTCCCGGCGTCCGCTGTGGTGATCAGCAACGGTACTCCCCAGGTAACATCGTCCTGAAAGCTATTTTGCTTTGCAAGCAAAGCTTCTTTGCTTGCAAAGGTATCCAGGAGGGTGCCCGGTGTCAACCGAGGACATGGAAGTCGACGACGCCGTCCGGGCCTTGCTGCTGCTCATGCCACGGATGGTCGGCCGCGCGAAGCGAATCAAGATCCCCGAAGAACTCCAGTCCCTGTCGCTGGCTCCGCGTCACTTGTCGCTGCTGTCGTACCTGCTCTTCGACGGGCCGATGACGGTGAACGAACTGGCCGAACGGCTCGAAGTCGCCCCGACCACGGTGAGCCTGATGGTCGGGGAACTGACCAAGAAGGACGTGCTCGACCGGCGAGAGGACGAGGCGGACCGGCGGCGGCGGATCGTCGCCATCACCGCCCGGATGCGGCCTGCGATCGACGGCTGGCTCGCCCAGGGCGCCCGCGCCTGGCAGAAGGCGCTCGAACCCCTCACCCCGGCCGAACGACGGCTGTTCATCGATACGCTGCGAGCCTACGAAGACGGGCTCACGGACTAGGAGGAACGGTGCGCTACCTGCTCATGCTCCGCGGCGGCGAACCCGTCGACGGACGGCCGCTCGACACCGACATTTCCGGCCCCTGCCAGGCCTGGGGCGAAGAGATGGCGCGGCGCGGCGTGCGCGTCAACGGGATGGGCCTGCACGCGCCCGAATCGGCGACGACCGTCCGCGTCCGCGGCGGCAAGGCGCTGTTCACGGACGGCCCGTTCGCCGAGACGAAGGAACAGATCGGCGGTATCAACACCCTCGAATGCGAGACCCGCGAACAAGCCGTCGAGGCGGCGAGAAGCCACCCTTGGGCCGCACTCGGGACGATCGAAGTCCGCGAACTGCTTTAGCCGGTGATCCGCGCGGTGACCTGGTTGTCGGCGTAGGTATAGGCCACGTACTCGAATTCGACGCCGGTGCGCTCGACGTATTCCAGCCACGCCTTGTGCTCGTGCTGCTGCCAGCCGGGATAATTGAAGAATTCGTCGAAGTGCACGATGCTGCCCGGCCGCAGGCGCGGGCCCGCCAGGTCCAGCACCGTTTTCGCCGAGCTGTACAGATCGCCGTCCACGTGAAGGAAATCGACGACGCCTTCGTGCTGCCCCAGAAAGCCGGGAAGCGTATCGGCGAAGAGGCCGACGACGAGTTCGGCGCCGGGGACGTCCGGCAGATCGTCCCGCGCGAACGAACCGGCGGGCATCCCGTTGAGCCAGTTCTCCGGCAGGCCCTGGAACCAGTCGAACCCGTAGGTCTCGACACCGCCGCGTGCCTTGGCGATCACCCGCAGTGTGTTCCCGCTCGCGACGCCGAATTCGAGGGCCATTCCCCCCGACGGGGCAAGGGAAAGCGCGTACGCGAGTGTCTCTTGTGGACGCGCGAAGTGCTTTGTCCCGGTCAGGTGCTCACGGGCGAACCGGTTGCTGTCCCGCGCCGCGTCCTGATCGCCGGCGTAGATGATGTCGCGGCGGCTCCGGATTTCGAACTCGATGACACGATCGAAACAGCGATCCCCTTGCCGGACGATCTCCTCGCGCAGTTCCGCGGCGACCCGTTCCAGCTGTTCCGGATAAGGATCATGGAATCGCCGGGCGAGCCGGTGCAGGCCCCGGCCGAGGGTGCCGCGGGCCGATCGGCCCAAGGTCTTCAGGGCTGAATGGGGTACCAGGTGACGCATTCCGGGACGATACACCAGCACCATTCGGGTGAACGGGCCCAGAAGGTCCGGGAGTCGGTTTCGTTGCGGTAACCGAGGGGTCCGCTCCTACCATCGCGTCCGGCGCCGGTGATCGGTTACCGGCAAGGAAAAAGGGAGCACGATGAGCAGGATCGTCATCTTCGGGGCAGGCGGACGCGGAGGACGCCGGGCCGTCGCCGAGGCCGTGAGCCGCGGGCATCAGGTCACCGCCGCCGTCCGGGATCCCCGGCGGCACGCGGATCTCGCCGGGGACAGCGTCACCTTGACCGCCGCCGACGTCACTGTCACCGGCGACGTCGCGAAGGCGGCCGCCGGGCACGACGCCGCGATCAGTTCCATCTACCGCGCGGATCTCCCGTCGCGGGAGTACTACCCGGCCGCCGCGCACGCGTTGATCGAAGGCCTCGGCCGGGCCGGCGTGCCGAGACTGGTCGTCGTCGGCGTCGGATCGGCGCTGGAGATCTCACCGGGCGTCGCGTTCCACGACCAGCCGGGCTGGCCGTCGGCGCACCGCGAGTTCTCGCTCGGGCACACGGCGGAGCTGGAGGTCTTCCGTGCGTCCGGCGGCGGGACCGACTGGGTGATCGTCGCGCCGCCGCCCGCGATGATCGACGAACACGCCGACCGCACGGGCGAATACCGCACCGGGGACCACCGGGTGCTGCCGCGCGCGGAGGACGCGGGGCCGTTCTCGTACGCGGATCTCGCCGTCGCGCTGGTCGACGAGATCGAACGGCCGAAGCATTCGAGGGAAATGATCGCCATCGATCACTGACGGGGCAACCTTCCGGCGGGGTAGTCCGTAAAGAGTTCACACATACCCTGCGACAACTGGAAGGGTCCCAGATGCGAGGCGTAGCGAGACGATCCACGCTGACCGTGTCCGGCCTGGTCCTCGGCTTGTCCGGCCTGCTCACGAGCACGGCCTCGGCGAGCGAGGGCTGGCTGCTGGAACAGCCGCTGGACAGTACGGCGAACCGGATCTACTTCGGTGTCGCGGCCACCGGCGCGAACGACGCCTGGACCGTCGGCAGCACCTGGACCGGCAGCGCCGAGGTCCCGGTCGCCCTCCGGTGGGACGGCACGAAATGGGCCGACACCACCCTGGCCCCGGTCAGCGGCGCCGGTGCCCGGCTCACCGACGTCTCCGCCTCGGCACCGGACAACGTCTGGGCCTCCGGCGACCACACCACCGAAGTGGGTACACGGCGGCCCGCACGCCTGCCTTCAACGGCTGGTCCGCGGGCCGCCGCATCGACGTCCACCGTGGTCCAGCGGTGGGACGGCAAGGTGTGGACCGACATCGAACGCCCGAAACCACCGGCGGGCATGGACGGTTTCGCGGCGGACATCACCGCGTTCTCGCCGAGCTCGGTCTGGCTGGTCTCCTCCGACTTCGACCCGAAGACGGGCAAGTCGGCGAGCCATCTCGAACACTGGACAGGGAAGACGTGGGAGCCGGTCGAGATCCCGCAGACCGGCGCCCGCCCGCTCCAGCCGTCACGCGTCAGCGGCACCGGCGACGACGACCTGTGGGTCGCCGCGTCCGCCGCGTCCGCGGACGGGAAGGAGACGCCGTTCCTGCTGCACTGGAACGGCAAGGGCTGGCGGCAGGCCGAGGTTCCCGTGCCGTCGGAGCACAGCACCGGCTGGCTGGTCAACCACGTCGTACCCGACGGCCGCGGCTCGGCCTACGTCGTCGGCCGGGTGAACGAATGGAACGCGACCGGCATCCCGGCGTTCGTCACGCGCTGGGACGGGCAGACGTGGCGTCCCCTGCCGTCCGGTCCGTTCGACGAGATCAACGCCGCCGCGCTCGACGGCTCCGGGAAGCTGTGGACCGCGGGCTGGCTGCCCGGTGACGGCCACGTCCTGATGAACACGTGGAACGGGACCGAATGGCGGAAGGACGCGCTTCCGCCGGAGGTGGCCAAGACGGCCGAGGGCAGTTCGATCCTCGGGTTCGCCGCCGTTCCCGGGACCACGGGCGTGCTGGCCGCCGGTCTCGGCAGTTCGGGCGGGCTGCAGAGCACCTGGGGCGTGATCGCCTCGTCCGGCCTGCGCTGACCCTGCCGCGTGTAGCGGTCCGTGAAGGCCTCCTTGCCTACCTTGAGGGTAGGGAAGGAGGCCTTCACGGACTTGAGCTCAGGGAAATCTCAGCGCTCGGGGGTGTTCCCGTAGCCCTCCGGATCGGCGAGGTAGCGCTCGAACTGGGTGCCCAGTTCCTCGGCGGTCGGCATGTGCTCGACCGACTCCGCGAGGAGGCTTTCCTTGCCGGACGCCTCCATGAACGTGTCGTACTGCCGCTCCAGCGCGCGCACGACGTCGGCGACCTTCTCCGACTCGGCGACCTGGCGGTCGATCTCGGCGTCCGCCTCGCGCGAGGCGGACCGCAGATCCTCGTCCGGCAGGTTCAGCCCGGTCGCCCTGGCGACCGCCTCGAGCAGGTGCAGCGCCGAGCTCGGGTACGACGACTCCGCCAGGTAGTGCGGCACGTGCGCGGCGAAACCGGCGGCGTCGTGCCCCCACTCGCCGAAGCGGAACTCCAGCAGTCCGGCGACGCTGCCCGGGACCTGCATCCGGTTGGGCAGCGGCCGGTGCTCGCCGACCAGCTCGTCTCGCGTCGCGTGCGCTGTCACGCCGAGCGGGCGGGTGTGCGGCGCGCCCATCGGGATGCCGTGGAAACCGGTGGTGAGCCGGACGTCCCAGCGTTCGACCAGGCCGCGCACGGCCGCGCAGAACCGCTCCCAGTCGTGGTCCGGTTCCGGCCCGGTGAGCAGCAGGAACGGCACGCCGTCGGCGTCGTTCAGCAGGTGGACGACCAGTTCGGGAGCGTCGTAGGCCTCCCAGTGGTCGATGGCGTAGGTCATCGTCGGACGGCGCGAGCGGTAGTCGATGAGGCGATCGACGTCGAAGCGCGCGATCACGCGGTGCTCGGCGGAGTTCAGGAGGTGCTCGGCGACGAGCTTGCCCGCCGAACCCGCGTCCATGAACCCTTCGAAGTAGTGCAGGAGCACGGCCCCGCCGAGGTCAGGGACGTCCGAGTCCACCTCGTACAGGTCTTCCGGGTCCAGCGCCACCAGATCCTCCAGATTTCGTGCGTACAACCTTCTACGGGTGGCAACGCCCCGATAGGGGGCATCCATTCCGCCGAACGTGGCCCGGATCCTATCGGGGGTGACACTTGTCGTGGGCGGTCCACGCCCAGGTGGTGCAGGCTGAAGGGGTGACAGAAGAGACAGCAACGGCGGAACGGTTCACCCTGCGCCCACCCGCCAACCGGGTCAGCCGTCGTGCCATCGGCTACTGGACGGTGTGGGCCGCGGTCGGCTGGGTGATCCTCGTCGGCGTGCAGGCCGTGTTCGTCCTCACCAGCGACGACGCCCCGACGTGGCTCACGGTCACCTTGACGATCTCGTGCGTGCTCGCGCCGCTCCATCTGCTGGTCATGCCGCAGTGGCGCTACCGGATCCACCGCTGGGAAGTCACCGGCGAGGCCGTGTACACCCAGGAAGGCTGGCTCAAGCAGGACTGGCGGATCGCGCCGATCTCGCGCATCCAGACCGTCGACATCGAACGTGACCCGGTCGAGCAACTGTTCCGGCTGGCGAAACTCACCGTGACGACGGCGTCGGCCGCGGGTCCGGTCAAGATCTCCGGTCTCGACCACGCCGACGCGCTGGCGCTGGCCGCGGAACTGACGAAGACCACCCAGGCCACCGCCGGTGACGCGACATGAGCACCGAAGCGCCGCCGGACGCCGCCGTCGACCAGTGGCACCGCCTCGACCGCCGGATGCTGCTGATCCGGCCGGTGCTCGACGTCGTCAAATCGCTGCCGGTGCTGATCGGGACGGTGATCCTCGGCCGGGGCAACGGCTGGGAGTGGATCGGGCTGGGAGTCACCGCGCTGACCGTGTTCGTCGGCATCTCGCATGTGCTGACTTCGCGCTACCGCATCACCGGCGGCCAGGTGGAATGGACCACGGGACTGTTGCTGCGCAAGCAGCGCGCGATCCCGCTGGACAGGATCCGGACGGTCGACGTCACCTCGGAACCGAAGCACCGCCTGTTCTCCCTCAGCGCGGTACGCATCGGCACCGGACGGCATTCGATCGGACAGGGTTCGAGCAACGACCAGCTGGTGCTCGACGCCGTCAGCGAGACCGAGGCACACCGGCTGCGCACGGTTCTCCTGCACCGCAAGGAAGCCGCCGGGATCTCCTCGGAAGCCGAGGCCGCGCCGCCGCCCCCGGAACAGGTCGTGGCGGAGGTCGACCGGAAGTGGGTGCGGTACGCGCCGTTCACGCTGTCCGGGCTCGCCGTGGTGGGCGCGGTGTTCGCCGCGGTCTGGCATTTCGCGCACCAGCTGAACATCGACCCGGAGAACGTCGGGCCGCTGCGGGACCTCATGGACGGCCTGGCGAACACGGCGGTATGGCTGATCGTGGTCGTCGCGGCGGTCGTCCTGCTGGTGGTCGTCTCGCTGCTTTCCGTCGGCGGCTACGTGCTCTCGTTCTGGAACTTCAAGCTCACCAGGGAATCCGAGGGCACCCTGCACATCCGGCGCGGGCTGATCACCACGCGTTCGGTGTCCATCGAAGAAGAACGGCTCCGCGGCGTCGAGGTGAAGGAGACGCTGCCGCTGCGGATCGCGGGCGGAGCGCGGCTCACCGCGATCGCGGGCGGGCTGCGCGAGGGCAAGGGCGCGGACAAGGGCGGCGGGCTCCTGCTGCCGCCCGCGCCGGTCGACCGGGTCCACGAGGTCGCGGCCGAGGTGCTGCGGGAGAACTTCGACCCGGCCACCGTGCCGCTGGACCGGCATCCGCGACGGGCGCTGACCCGGCGGCTCACCCGGGCGATCGGCGGCGTGCTGATCCTGGCGGCGGCGCTGTTCGGCCTGTCCTGGATCGACTTCCTGCCGTCGTGGATGTGGCAGGTCGCGCTCGGCCTGGTGCCGTTCGCCGCGCTGGTGGGCTGGGACGGCTACCGCAATCTCGGCCACGCGATCGTCGGACGGTACCTGGTCAGCCGCTCCGGTTCGCTGGCGCGCGCGACGGTGGCGATCCGGCGTGAAGGGCTCACCGGGATCGTCATCAGCCGCTCGTTCTTCCAGCGCCGCGCGGGCCTGATCACCGTGACCGCCCCGATCGCGGCGGGCAGGGGCGGCTACCAGGTGGTCGACGTCGGCGAATCGGCCGGGCTGGCGATGGCGGAGCAGGCCGCGCCCGGCCTGCTCACACCCTTCCTGCGGCGGGAGGCTCAGCGGTAGCCGGTGACGTCCGCCGGTTTTCCGGCGTCCTGGACCTCGACGAGATAGCGCCAGGAGTCGGGGCGGCTCCCGTCGAGGTCGGTGAATCCGTATTCCTTCGCCAATTCGCCGCTGGACACCGATTTCCCGTTCCAGCGGGCGACTTCCGGGTCGCCGGCCAGTGCCGCGACCGCCCGGCCGACGAACGCCGGGCTTTCAGAAATCGCGAAATGGGGCTGTACCTTCGTCGCGTCCCGCCAATTCTCTTCGGTGACCTGATAAGCGTCGAGCATCGCCTCGGAACGCAACCAGCCCGGCGTGACCGCCACCGCGGTACCGCCGTGCGGTTCCAATTCGTGGGCGAGCGCGAACGCCATCCGGTTCACCGCGGTCTTGGCAAGGTCGTAGAAGAAGGAAACGCGGTAGTTCTCCGAGTTGTACTCGGTGGTCCCGTCGTTGACCTCGACGACCAGCGCGCCCGGCATCCTGATCATCAGCGGGAGCGCGAAATGACCGGTGATGGCATGGGTGTCGATGGCGAGCCGCAACGTCCGCAATCCGGTGTCCAAAGTGGACTCCCAGACGGTCTTGCCCCATTCGATGGGGGCGCCGTAGATGTCGTTGACCAGCACGTGCAGCGCGCCCTGTTCGGCGTCGATCCGTTCCACCAGTTCGCGGACCCGGTCGGCCTCCAAATGGTCGACCCGGACCGCGATCCCGTGCCCGCCGGCTTCCTCGACGAGGGCCGCGGTCTCCTCGATCGTCTCCGGACGATTCATTTCCGATCTCCGGGAACCGGTACTGCGGCCGGTCACGTAAACGGTCGCGCCGGCGGCACCCAGCCGGACCGCTATTCCCCGCCCGGCCCCGCGGGTCGCCCCGGCGACCAACGCGATCTTGCCCGCCAATGGCTTTTCCATCGTCCGAACCTAGCAAGAAGTCCGCTTGTTAGTGGACCAAAGTCCCTGGTCCGCATTTCACACAATGTGCTACGTTCTTGACTCTTTGTGATTGCCCCGGCGAGAGGTCGAGATGACACCTGCCGCACGATCCCTGGACACCACCGCTCCACCGAAACGCACCCCCGGCGCCAGCAGCTCACGCAAAGTACTGCAGCTGCTGCTCTCCTTTTCCGAACGCCGGTGGGACGCGAGCGTCGCCGAACTCGCCGCGAGGATCGGCACTCCGGTCGCCACGACATATCGCTATGTCGCACTGCTGAAGGAACTCCAACTCCTGGAGGAGGGCAAGACAGGGCGCTACCACGTGACGAGCCAGGTGATGCCGCTCGCGCGAGCCGCACAGCTCGCCAACGATCTCGCCAGGCTGGCGCGCCCGGCGATGGAGGAGGCGGCACGCGACCTCGGCGAGACGGTCCTGCTGTTCCAGCATTTCGGCGATTCCGCGGTCTGCGCGGACCGGGTCGAATGCGAGCGCGCGATGCGCTTCACCTTCCAGCCGGGCCATTCCGTCCCGCTCGGTGCCGGCGCGTCGGGCAAGATGCTGCTCGCCATGCTGCCGGAAGGCGAACGCGAAAGGCGGCTTTCGTCGATCGTCCAGCGGCGCGGCCCGAGCGTGCGGGAAGAGGTCAAACGCGCCGGGGCGAACCGGTATTCGGTCAGCTGGGGCGAACTGGACGACGGCGTCTGGTCGTGCTCGGTACCGATCCCGAGCACCGGGCACCGGCCCGCGGTGCTGACCCTGGCCGCCCCCGCGACCCGGATCGGCGACGACGCGAAACGGGCCGCCATCGTCGCGCTCCAGTCGTACGCGAGCAGGATCCACCGGGCCGTGTCGTCGTTCTCGCTCTAATTCGCGCGCGTCCACTCGCCGCGACGGAGTAGAACTCGACTCGTGATCCGACTCGCCGTACCCGAAGACCTGCCCGCGCTCCAGGACATCGAGCGCGCCGCGGGCGAACCGTTCCGAGCGCTCGGCATGGCCGCGATCGCCGACGACGATCCGCCGTCGATCGAGGAGCTCGCGAGCTTCCAGCGCGCGGGCCGGGCATGGGTGCACGACACCGGCGACGGCCCGGTGGCGTACCTGATCGCCGAGGTCGTCGACGGCCACGGCCACATCGAGCAGGTGTCCGTCCGCCCGGACCACGCGCGGCGGGGCCTCGGGCGGCGGCTGATCGAGCACGCCGCCGAGTGGGCCGCGCGCGAAGGACTCGCGGGACTGACGTTGACGACGTACGCCGAGGTGCCGTGGAACGCGCCGTACTACGCCCGGCTCGGCTTCGTGACGCTCGACGAGGAGGCGCTCACCGAGGGCCTGCGAGCCGTCCGGGCCCACGAGATCGCCCGCGGGCTGGACGCTTGGCCGCGGGTGACCATGCGGCGATGACCCGCGCGGGGGGTCGGATTGGCCGCACCTGTCGAACGTGTGTTCTACTGTCCGCGCCGGCCCCGGAGGGGGAAGCTCCGCGGGCCGGCACCGGACTCAGGAGGCACGGATGGCGGTCAAGATCACCCATCTCACCAACGGCCAGCAGGTGCGCTTCGCCAACGCGGACGGCGCCCGGCGCTACGCCGAGATCATGGGCGGCGGGGTCGACAAATGGCGGTTCACCGTGGTCAGCGGGCAGGAGCGCCCGGAACTGTCGGGGCGGGTGGTTAATGTGCCGGTATGGCGTATGACTTCCAGGTGACACCGAGACCGTCCGCGTGGATCACCACCGCGGACTTCGAGGGCGAAGAACTCCGCCTCCACTGAGGCGGGCCCACGTGGGCCCGTCGCACTGGGGGTGTCATGAAGGGACCTGGTCCCGTCGGCTGTGCCCTTCATGACCGAGCGCGAGGCCCTCGTGCACGTCAGACCCCGCGATTCGGCACCGAATCGCGGGGTGTGACCTGGAAGGGGCCTTTCATGGCATCTGCCGTGAAAGGCCCCTTCGTCGCGTCTGCTGCGGGGTGAGTGAGCGGTCGGTCCGGATGGGTCGTGAGTACCTACCTGGGTCCCGAGTGCGGTTGATCGCAGGCCCGGTCCGTGAAGGCCCCCTTCCCCTTGGGTTCTAGTGGTGGTTGCAACACCTGACTTGTCTCAGGGGTTGTGTTGTTTGAGATCCGTGGGGATCGGTCGCCTCAGGGCC